>JAEENW010000234.1 GCA_016283945.1 Bacillota bacterium | reverse complement strand
GAGGAGCTGCCGGTCCTTATGGACGGGCTCGGGATCGATTCCATAGCGCAGATAACAGGGAGGGCGCACAGATGAAGAGAGAAGTTATCATAGCCTGCGATTTCGACGATCAATGGAAGCTGATGGATTTCCTGGATAAGTTCACCGGGAAGAAGCCATTCGTGAAGATAGGGATGGAGCTCTTCTACGGCAACGGCCCGATGATAGTCAGGGAGATCAAGCGCAGAGGCCACAAGATCTTCCTCGATCTCAAGCTGCACGACATCCCCAACACCGTATACAAGGCGATGTCCCAGCTCGCAGAGCTCGATGTCGACATGGTCAACGTTCACGCCGCCGGCACCATCGAGATGATGAAGGCCGCCCGCAGAGCCCTCGACGAGAAGGGCTCCAGGGCCGAGCTGCTCGCCGTGACCCAGCTCACCAGCACCTCCGAGGAGACCATGCGCGAGGAGCTGTGGATAGACCGCGGCATGGAGGAGACCGTCCGCCATTACGCGAAGAACGCCCAGATCGCCGGCTGCCACGGAGTCGTGTGCTCGCCGCTCGAGGCCGCGGCCGTCAGAGAGGAGTGCGGCGAGGGCTTCCTCACCGTCACCCCGGGGATCCGCTTCGCCGGCGGAGACAGGGGCGACCAGAAGCGCGTGACCACCCCCGCCATGGCCAGGGAGCTCGGCTCCAGCTACATAGTGGTCGGAAGAGCGATAACCGAGGCTGAAGACCCCGTAGCGGCCTATGAGAGGGCCTGCAGGGAGTTCGGCGGAGAGCAGTAGAGAGCGGGCCGGGAGTACCGGCGCGCGGCGCGGAAGAAAAGAGACACGCGGCGCGAGGCGCCGAAACACAGAAAAAACGCGGCGCGAGGCGCTGTGAACACGGGAGAAACGAAATGGAAAGACTCATAGCAAAGGACCTTCTCAAGATCAAAGCGGTATTCCTCAGGCCCGAGGAGCCCTTCACCTGGGCGAGCGGTATCAAGTCGCCCATCTACTGCGACAACCGCCTCACCCTCTCGGACGTAGCCGTGAGGAGCGACGTTGAGCACGCCCTCGCGAAGATCATTCAGGACAATTACCCCGGCTGCGAGGCAGTCATGGGCACCAGCACCGCGGGCATCGCCCACGCGGCGATAGTCTCCGAGATACTCGGACTTCCGATGGGCTACGTGCGCGGCAGCGCCAAGGACCACGGCAGGAACAACCGCATCGAAGGCAAATGCGAGCCCGGGACTAAGGTCGTCGTGGTCGAGGACCTGATCTCCACCGCGGGCAGCGCCGTAGACGTCGCCGAGGCCCTGAGGGAAGCCGGAGCCGAGGTGCTCGGCATCGCCTCGATCTTCACCTACGGGATGAAGAAGGGAACGGACCGCCTCGCGGAGCACGGCCTGAAGAACGTCTCAGCCTCCAACTACGACGCGCTGCTCGAGGTCGCGTCCGAGGAGGGCTACATAGGAGCGGCGCAGATCCCCGCCCTCAAGGCCTTCAGGGACGATCCCTCCAACGAGAGCTGGATGGAGGCGCTGAAGCAGGCGTAGCTCACGCGGAAGCCCCGGCTGAACGTGGAGATGCTTCACAAGGGCGCCCAACTGAAAAAACGACGAAAAGAGACCGGCAGCTTCCTGCCGGTCTCCTGTTATAGTTGCCTGTTATGCTGTTTTCTCTTGCCCTACTTGATCGAAGCCTCGAAGATGGAATCGATCGCGGCAGCGAGGGCGGCGTTGAACTCTTCGTCGCTCTGCTGATAGCGGAGGGTCTCGGCGAGAGCCCTGGAGAAGGAGGCGATCAGGCCGTGGTTCTGAGCGAGGAGCTCGTTGGCGTGCTCAACAGTGTAACCGCCGGAAAGCGCCACGACTCTGACGACTCTGGGATCGTCCATGATCTCTCTGTAGAGGTCGGCCTTGGTGGGGATGGTGACCTTGAACATCAGCTTGGTGTCCTCGGGCAGCGCGGCGAGATGCTTCTTGATCTCGGAAAGCATGAACTCCTCGCACTCAGCCTTGTGCGGATTGTTGATGTCAACTTCCGGCTCGAGGATGGGTACCATGCCGTGAGAGGCTACCTGAAGTCCGATCTCGAACTGCTGATCGATTATGGCCTTGATGCCTTCCTCGTTGTAGTCGAGGATGACGGAGCGCTCCTTGGTTCCGAAGATGTGCCTGTCGTAGACGGCGTGATCGAGGGTCTCATCGAGGCCGGGGATCGGCTTCATGAGCCTGACGCAGTTGGCCTCCTCGGCGAGTCCCTTGTCGATCTTGAGGATGGGGATGATGCCCTTCTCCTCCCAGAGGTAATCGGCGGTATACATTCCGTCGATCTTGCGGTCCATAGTCATCTCGAAGAGGATGGCCGCGAGGATGTGCTCGCTGGTGAACGACGGGGAGGTGATGATCCTGGTCCTCATCTCGTGGACCATGTCGAACATCTCGGCCTCGTCCTTGTACATATCCGCGGTAACTCCGTAGGCCTTCAGCGCCTTCGGGGTGGATCCGCCGCTCTGGTCGAGCGCAGCGATGAATCCGGGTCTCTTGGCCATGATCTCAAACTGTTTCTTGTTCATCGGTATCAGTCCTTTCCATGCTTCGCGCTCAGGGGCGCGGCGATAACAGATGCAATATCCTGTACGTCTATTATATACCGCTTTTCCGAAGCGGTTAAGACCATTTTGGAATACTTCGCATCAATCCGGCAGATAGTACTCCGCGGTAAAGGCCTGGTTGACGTTGTAGCGCGGGAACTTGTACAGTCCCCCGATCAGGCTGCCGCGGCCGGGCTTGGTGATGACGCTCACCTCGAAGAGCTCCGAGACTATGCCGTCAGCCCAGCTGTCGGCCTTGCCGTAGGGATAGGCGAAGTATATGGGCGCCTCTCCGAGCTCCTCCTCGATGCGGGCGGCGCTCTTCTTCAGATCCGCGCTCACCCTTTCCCTGTAATCCGCCTTGCTCTCCCCGCTCAGGCGCCCTATCCCGGCGCTGCCGTCCTCGCGCTCGGCGTGGAGGTCGTAGGTGTGGGAGCCGAACTCTACGAGGCCTGAGGCCGCCATCTCGCGGGCCATGTCCCAGTTGAGGAACTCGTCGGTGTTCTCGGGAGCGTCGTCGGGCTTGCCGGAGAGCTCGGCCGAGGAATCGCCGTCGAGGCGGTTTCCTATGACCGCGACCGCGGCCTTGGCGCCGTACTCCCTGAGCAGCGGGAAGGCCTGGAAGTAGTTGTCGGAGTATCCGTCGTCGAAGGTGATCATGACAGCCCTCTCGGGCAGCGGGACTCCCGCGGCGAGGTCGCGCGGGAGCACGGTCCTGTAGCCGTGCTCGTATAGCCACTCGAGGTCGGCCCTGAAGCCGCTCTCGTCTGTAGTCCATGGGCCGCAGCACTCGCCGTCCTTGACCACGCTGTGGTACATCAGGACGTAGATCCTGTTGTTCTTCTTCTTTGGGGGCTCGTAGGAGCTGAGGTCGGCCTCGCGCGTGTCCAGCTCCGCGAGCTCGCATATTATGCGCGCCGCGTCAGCCCTTGTTAGGGTGTCGGTCCCGTGGAAGAGGCCGTCCGCCCCGCAGCTCATGAGGCCCGAGGCGAGGCAGTAGCCTATGCCCTGGCCGAAGCGCGAGAGGCTGTATCCGGGATCCTCCTCTTCTCCGAAGCGCTCGGGGCTGTGGCGTTCCCCGCGCAGGAGAACGGACGCCCTCGCGACGATCTGCGCCGCGTCGCAGCGCCTCGCCGGCTCGTATATCTCGGACGGCTTCGCGTCGGTAACGACTCCCAGCCTCTGCGCCGCGCGGATATACGCGCTGCTCCAGTCGTCGCCCTCCTTGATCGCGTACTGGGCCTCGGTCTCGAAGCAGGCCCTTCCCGTGAGCACTATGAGCTCCTCAAGCGTGAGCGGGCTGTCCGGCTCGAAGAAGCCGTCGTCCGTGCCGCGTATGATTCCCGCTCTGGCGCAGGCGCGCACGTAGGGATACGCCCAGTGCCTCGCGGGTACGTCCGGAAACACCGGAGTCTTCGCGTAGCAGAGGCAGGATGAGAGAGCGAACATTATCACCAGCAGGAGCGCCGCGGCTGTGCGCGCCCCGCGTTTTTTGATCTTCTTAAAAGTGTACATACCTTTCATTATTTTAGATCAAAAGCCCGCCCGTGACAAGACTGGATCGATCGTGAAAAATATTGTTTAGGTGCCTTGACATTTTCAAAGAGGCGGTGTATCATGCACACCGTAAGGTACCTAATAATTTGAATGCACGGAAAGGGGGACACTTTCATGAGATACAGAAAAGGATACGGATCCGGCATGGACCGCAGAGACGATGATAACGGAGGTAACGAGGATATGAGATTCAGAGATAGAGATATGAACGGCCGCGGCGGGCAGGACTTCCCCCGCAGGCGCAGGCCGGACGATATTGAGGAAGGATACGACCGCCGTCCCGAGGGCGGCGAAGGAAGGCGCTTCGAGGGCTTCGGGCACGGCCCGATGCGCGGCAGGCGCATGATGGAGATCCCGCAGGACGATTCGCTCGAATCGCTGATGATGCGCTGCTTCAGGGAGCTTCGCCACGGCGGCAGCGCCGCGACCCAGAGGAAGATACTCGTGATACTCTCGCAGACCGGCGAGACCCCGCAGAGAGCCCTTCAGGAGGTGCTCGGCGTGAGGCCGGGAAGCATGAGCGAGGTGCTCGGCAAGCTCGAGTCCAAGGGGCTCATCGAGAGGACCCGGAGCGGCATGGACAGGCGCAGCGCCATGCTGAAGATCACCGAGGAGGGAAGAAAGCTCGCCTCCGAGGGACCCGCTGAAGACGCTGAGCTCTTCTCCGCCCTGAGCGATGAGGAGCAGGAGACCCTCAGGGGACTGCTCAAGAAGGCGCTCGGAGAGAACGCTGAGACGCAGGAAGCGGAAACGCGGGAATAAACAGACCGGCTGAGGCCGGATGATCATACACGAGTGCTCCCCCGCCGCGGCAGGCTCCAGAAGGCCGGCACCTTCGGAGCCCCGCCGCAAGCGGGGGAGCTCTCCCTATATTTCAATACTTTTCAGGCTTGTTGAGTGTGCGGCGCAGGGCGCCCTTACGCGCCCTTTCACCACCTGCCAGCCGGCAGATGGCCTTCGGCGCCGCTGCCGGAGCTTCCCGCGCTCTCACTCCACCGTCACGGACTTGGCGAGGTTCTTAGGCTTGTCTATGTCGCAGCCGTTCTCCAGCGCCACGTGGTAGGCGAAGAGCTGCATGGGGATTATCTCGGTGACGGGCATCAGTATCTCGTCCGCGCGCGGCACGAGCAGCACGTCGTCCGCCTCGGAGAAGATCCTCCTCTCTCCCTCGCAGGCCACCGCGAGCACCTTGGCGCCCCTGGCCTTGACCTGCTGTATGTTCGAGACCATCTTCTCGAACAGCCTCTCGCAGCAGCACAGCGCGATCACGAGCCTTCCCGGCTCTATCAGGGCTATGGTCCCGTGCTTGAGCTCGCCCGCGGCGTAGGCCTCGGAGTGGATGTATGATATCTCCTTGAGCTTGAGGGAGCCCTCGAGGCTGACCGCGTAGTCGAGGTCGCGCCCCATGAAGAAGAGCGAGCTGTTGCCGTGATAGCGCTTCGCGAGCCTCCTGACGCTGGCGTTGAGGTCGAGCGCCCTCTGCGCCCTCTCCGGGATCCTCGCGATCCCCGCGGCGATCTCGGCGTACCTTTCGGGGCTCACGCGGCCCAGCCTGTCGGCGGCCCAGAGCGCGAACATCTCCAGCACCGCGACCTGCGTGGTGTAGCCCTTGGTGGTCGCGACCGCGATCTCGGGACCCGCCCAGGTGTAGATGACGAAGTCCGAGAGCTTGGCGATGCTGCTCCCGACCACGTTCACTATCGAGAGCACGAAGGCTCCGCGGGACCTGCACTCCTTGAGCGCGGCGATGGTGTCAGCCGTCTCGCCGGACTGGCTTATGACTATCACCAGCGTCCTCTCGTCCATGACGGGGTCGCGGTACCTCAGCTCGCTGGCGAGCTCAGCCTCGGTCTGCACGCGGCAGAGCCTCTCTATGACCGTCCTGCCCACGCAGCCCGCGTAGTAGGCCGAGCCGCAGGCGGTGATGAGCACGCGGTCGAAGCGGCTCATGTCGAGCTCGAGCCCTTCGAATACCACCCTTCCGTCCCTGAGCCTCGGCTCTATCGAGGCCTTGAGCGCGGCCGGCTGCTCCATGATCTCCTTGAGCATGAAGTGATCGTAGCCGTTCTTCTCCGCCGCGGCTATGTCCCAGGTGATCCGCCTCTCGGGCTTGCGGATGAGCTTTCCGCTGTGGTCGAACACGCTGATCCCATCCCTGCGTATCTCCGCGAACTCGCCGTCGTCCATGTCGATCACGTTGCGGGTGTGCGAGACGAGCGCCGTGATGTCGGACGCGAAGAAGTTCTCTCCGGCGCCTATGCCAAGTATCAGCGGCATGGCGCTGCGCGAGGCGTAGATGACGTCGGGATCGGAGGCGCTCAGCACGCCTATGGCGTAGGAGCCCCTGAGCCTCGAGACGGTCCTCATGAGAGCCTGCTTGAGATCGCCGTCGTAGCAGCGGTCGAGAAGCTGCACTATGACCTCGGTGTCGGTCTCGCTCCTGAAGCTCACGCCCTGGGAGATCAGCTCCTCCCTGAGCTCGACGTAGTTCTCTATGATCCCGTTGTGCACGACCGCGAAGCGCCCGTCGGAAGACACGTGGGGATGCGCGTTGGTCTCGTTGGGGACTCCGTGGGTCGCCCAGCGGGTGTGCCCTATGCCGACGCTGCCGCTGAGGCCTCCGGCCGCCCTGACCTTCTCGGCAAGGGCCTCGATGCGCCCCGAGGTCTTGACAGTGTCGATACCGCCGCCCTCGAGCACCGCGACTCCGGCGGAGTCGTAGCCCCTGTATTCGAGCTTCCTGAGCCCCTCGAGCAGCACCGGCGCCGCCTGCGCCGTCCCTATGTATCCGATGATCCCGCACATTTTGACTGTTTCCTTTCGTCTCTTGATCCGCGTTACTGCCCCAGCGAAGCCCTTATGAAGTCTGCGAAGAGCGGATGCGGCCTGTTTGGCCTGCTCTTGAACTCGGGGTGCGACTGCACTCCCGCGTAGAAGCGGCAGGAGGGTATCTCCACGGCCTCCACGAGCTCCCCGTCCGGGGAGACGCCGCTCAGCCTCATACCAGCCGCCTCAAAGGCCTCCCTGTACTCGTTCATGAACTCATAGCGGTGCCTGTGGCGCTCAGTAACGAGCGGCGCGCCGTAGCAGCGCTCCAGGAGGCTTCCCGGAGCCAGCGCGCATGGGAAGGAGCCCAGCCTGAGGGTCCCGCCCTTGTCGAGCTCGTCGCTCTGCCCGGGCATGAAGTCTATGACCTTGTGCGGGCTGTCCGGATCGAACTCGCCGGAATTCGCGTCCGCGAGGCCCAGAACGCTCCTCGCGAAGGCGATGACCGCGATCTGCATCCCGAGGCATATGCCAAGATACGGCTTGTCGTTTATCCTGCACCAGTCCGCCGCCGCGATCATGCCCTCGGTGCCGCGGCTCCCGAAGCCGCCCGGGACTATGATCCCGCCGCATCCTCCGAGCAGCTCCCCGGCGTTCTCCGGCGTCAGTCCGGCGGAGTCTATCCAGACTATCTCGGCCTGAGCCCCGCAGGACCAGGCGGCGTGCTTTATCGCCTCCGTAAGCGAGAGATAGGCGTCGTGAAGGGCCGTGTACTTTCCGACCAGCCCTATCTTCACGCTCTTTCCGGCGCTCTCAGCCCGCTCCAGCATAGCCTTCCACTCGGACAGGTCAGGCTCGGGAGCGTCTATACCGAGCTCCCTGCACACTACGCCCGAAAAGCCCTGCTCCTCGAGCATGACCGGCACCTCGTAGAGGCAGGGGAGCGTCATGTTCTCTATGACGCAGTCTCGCTTAACGCTGCAGAAGAGCGCCGTCTTATCGAAGATGTCCTCCTCGAGCGGCTCGTCACACCTCAGCACTATGATGTCCGGGTCTATACCCATGCCCTGCAGCTCCTTGACCGAGTGCTGCGTGGGCTTGGATTTGTGCTCCCCTGAACCCTTGAGATAGGGAACGAGCGTGACGTGGATGAAGAGGCTGTTTCCGCGGCCGGCCTCACGGGAGATCTGCCTGACGGCCTCGATGAAAGGCTGCGACTCTATATCGCCTATGGTCCCGCCTATCTCGGTTATGACCACGTCCGCCCCGCTGTCCCGCGCGAGCGAGTATATGAAGGCCTTGATCTCGTCGGTAACATGCGGTATCACCTGCACCGTCGAGCCGAGGTACTCGCCGCGGCGCTCCTTCTCGAGCACGTCGCGGTATACCCTTCCCGTAGTGAGGTTCGACCAGCGGCTGAGGTCCTCGTCTATGAAGCGCTCGTAGTGCCCGAGGTCCAGGTCGGTCTCGGTGCCGTCCTCGGTGACGTAGACCTCTCCGTGCTGGTAGGGGCTCATGGTGCCGGGATCCACGTTGATGTAGGGATCAAGCTTCTGCGAGGCGACCTTGAGCCCCCTCGCCTTGAGCAGCCTCCCAAGAGACGCCGCCGTGATGCCCTTGCCGAGCCCGGAGACCACTCCTCCGGTCACGAAAATGAACTTGCTCATCCCGCTCCTCCTTTCGAGCTCCTACAGCCACTCCACGGTCGCGGGCGGCTTTGAGCTCACGTCGTAGACCACCCTGCTGATACCCGGGACCTCGCCCGTGACGCGGCCCGAGACTCTCTCGAGCAGATCCCAGGGAAGCCTCGTGAACTCCGCCGTCATGAAGTCGTCGGTCGTGACGCACCTCAGGGCGAGGGTATAGCCGAAGGTCCTGTAATCGCCCATCACGCCAACGGAGCGCGTGTCCGTGAGCACCGCGAAGTACTGGTCCGCCCTGAAGCCGCCTTCAGTCCTCAGGAACGCGTCGATCTCCTCCCTGAAGATCGCGTCCGCCTCCTGCAGCAGCCGGACCTTCTCGCGGGTGATCTCCCCCGTGATCCTGACGGCGAGCCCCGGTCCGGGGAAGGGCTGGCGCATGACCAGCTCCTCAGGCAGCCCGAGCTCGAGCCCCGCCTGCCTGACCTCGTCCTTGAAGAGCATGCGAAGCGGCTCCACTATCTCGCTGAAGCCCATCCTCTCGGGAAGGCCGCCGACGTTGTGGTGGCTCTTGATGACAGCCGCTCCGCCCTTGCCGCTCTCGACTATGTCGGGGTAGATCGTCCCCTGCGCGAGCGCGTCTATATGCCCGAGCTTTCCGGCCTCCTCCTCGAAGACCCTGATGAACTCTTCGCCTATGATCTTTCTCTTCTCCTCGGGATCCGCGACCCCGGCGAGCCTGCCGAGGAAGCGCTCCGAGGCGTCGACCCTGATCAGCCCGCCCCCGAGCCTGGGCCTGAAGGCCCTCTCGACCAGATCAGCCTCGCCCTTCCTGAGGAGCCCGTGGTCTACGAAGACGCAGACCAGCCTGTCCCCTATCGCCCGGCGCAGCATCTCGGCCGCGACCGAGGAGTCGACGCCGCCCGACAGGGCGAGAAGCACGCGCTTCCCCGCGAGCTCCTCCCTGAGCCTCGATACGGTGCTCGCCGCGATGTCCCCCGCGGTCCAGCCCCCCGAGCAGCCGCAGACAGAGTAGACGAAATTGACGAGCATCCTCTGCCCGAATTCAGTGTGAGTCACCTCAGGGTGGAACTGCAGCGCGTACAGCGAGCGCGAGGGATCGTAGAAGGCCGCGTTGAGGCAGCCCGGCGTGGAAGCCGCGCGGACGAAGCCCTCCGGGAGCTCCCTGACGCAGTCGGTGTGGCTCATCCAACAGACGCTCTCGGCGGGAACGCCCTCGAAGAGCGCGCAGGCGGGGCCTCCGCCGTCCGCTCCCGGAGCGCTGCCGCTTTCAGCCCCCGCCTCTCCGCCGCATAGCCTCAGCTCAGCCCGGCCGTACTCGCTCCCGCTCTCCGCAGGCCCCACCTCGCCGCCGGCCAGGAAGGCCATCAGCTGGGCCCCGTAGCATATCCCGAGCACGGGGATCCCGGCTCCGAGTATCTCCGGATCGAACGAGGGCGCTCCGGGCTCGTATACGCTGTCCGGCCCTCCCGTGAAGACTATCCCGCTGTAGCCTCGGGCCTTGAGCCCGCTCAGGCTGAGCGAGGAATACGGCTCTATCTCGGCGTATACTCCCGCGGAGCGTATCCTCCTTGCTATGAGCTGATCGTACTGTCCCCCAAAATCGAGGACCAGGATCTTTTCCATGTCACTTTCTCCCTTCGCCGCGCGCCGGCGGCACTGAATATCCTTTATCACTGTCTCTCCGGCGCCCCGGCCCGCCGCCCTCCGGCTCCTATATCTCTACCTTCTGCACTTCCGCGGCGCCCTCGAGCCTGGGCCTTATCTCCGCGAGGTACGAGCTGACCTGCTCCGGGCAGCGCCCCACGTAGCCCGCCGGATCGAGCGAAGCTCTTATGTCTTCCTCGCTCATCCTGAGCTCCGCCTCGGCGGCCAGAGCCTCCAGCAGCCCGCATTCGCCGCCGTCTCTCATCCTCAGGACAGCCTCCATCGAGCGCTCCCTGATGATCTCGTGCGCCCACTGCCGGTCCGCGCCGCGCTTGACCGCGTCCATCAGGATGTTCTCGGTCGAGATGAAGGGCATGTAGTCGTAGAGAGCCTTGAGGACCAGCTTCTCGTTGACCCTGAGCCCCTCGGCGACGGTTCCGGTGAGCCTGAGCACGGCGTCAGCAGCGAGGAAGGCCTCGGGCAGCGAGATCCTGCGGTTGGCGGAGTCGTCCAGAGTCCTCTCCATCCACTGCGACGAGGCCGTCATGCAGGCGTTGGCGGCGTCCGCCATGACGTATCTCGAGAGCGAGCAGATCCTCTCGCAGCGCACCGGATTGCGCTTGTAGGCCATCGCTGAAGAGCCTACCTGGTCCTCCGCGAACGGCTCCTCGAGCTGGCGGTCGTGCTGCAGCAGCCTTATGTCCGTCGCCATGCGGCAGCAGCTCTGCGCTATGCCGGAGAGCACGTTGAGTATCCTCGAATCCAGCTTGCGCGGATAGGTCTGCCCGCAGACGCTGAAGCAGCGGGAAAAGCCGAACTCAGCCGCTATCCTGCGGTTCATCTCGTCTATCTTCGCGGCGTCGCCCCCGAAGAGCTCCATGAAGCTCGCCTCGGTCCCGGTGGTGCCGCGGCAGCCGAGGAAGCTCATGCCCTCGATGACGAAGTCCAGATCGTCCAGGTCGGACATGAGGTCCTGCAGCCAGAGGCAGAAGCGCTTTCCCATGGTGACGGGCTGCGCGGGCTGGTAGTGCGTGTAGCCGAGGGCGGGAAGCCCGCCGTACTTCTCGGCCCGGGCGGCCAGCTTTGACGCCGCGCTCACGAGCTCAGCCCTGATCTCCTTCAGCGCCTCGCGGTAGATGATCAGATCCGCGTTGTCGGTCACGTAGCAGCTGGTCGCGCCGAGATGGATGATCCCGGCAGCCTTAGGGCAGGCCCTCGCGTAGGTGTGGATGTGCGCCATCACGTCGTGCTTGATCCTGCGCTCCTCCTCTGCCTCGAACCC
>JAEENW010000233.1 GCA_016283945.1 Bacillota bacterium | reverse complement strand
TAGAGGAAGAAGCCCGAGGCCGCCAGGAGCACTACCTGAGCGATGAAGGCGGCTTCCACGGAGATCAGCCCGAGCATTCCCCCGATGAAGAAGCCCACGGCGAAGGAGACGTTCTGCACCGTCGCGTATACGGTCAGGTTGGAGCCCCTGTCCTCGGGACTGCTGGTGTTGACCACGTAGTTGGAGCAGGCGGTGAAGACCGCGGAGGTGAAGATGCCCGCGAAGGCCCTGCCTCCCACGACCATGGCCTCGCTGGTGGCGGCGCCGAATATGGCCTGGCCTATGCTGTAGCCTATGCAGCCTATGAGCATGAGCCTCTTCGTGGGAACGTAGCCGCACATCTTGCCCCAGAAGGGCGCGAAGAGGAAGTTTACGGTCATCATGGCGGCGAGCGCGATGCCGAACATCGAGCTGTCCAGGTTCCTCTCGACTATGAGGGTCGGGGTGACGGGGTGCGCGAAGCTGGAAGCCGCGCAGAACACCGCGAGCACCGCGTAGAATACGAGCATCCTGCGGTCGAGCGGTCTCTTTTTCTCTGCCATTGGCACGAGTCTCCTTTCTTTTCCGTTCAGCGCCGCATCGTTTTCCCGGCAGCGCGGTCTTATATTGTCTTATTTTTGCCGCGCACAGTATATTACAAAAGCGGCGAAAAATCCATCAATTATTATTTAGAGCCCGCGCCTAAAACAAAAGCCCCGCGCCCTCGTAAAAGGGGACGCGGGGCAGCCGGTCAGGCCGGAGTATGGGACTACTTCTTGTTGTCGTTCTTGTGCATGAAGTAGGTCACGATGACGCAGGTGAGGATGACGCCGATCATGACGAAGCCCTGGTTGCTGGAGTAGCTGGATCTTCCGAGGATCAGAAGAGCGGCGATTGCCAGGCAGTAGGGCATGATAGCTCCCTTCGGGTTTCTCGCCAGCATCGGGAAGAGGATGGCGCCCTGAAGGGCAGGTACCATGTTGTTGAACGCGGGCTGCAGAGCCGGAGTGGAGAGCAGCGGAGCCGCGATCGGGGCGAGGAAGATCATTCCGAGAGTGGTGATGCACATGGTCACCACGGAGGCGGAACAGATCGCTATTACGGAAGCGAGGTCGGCCTTCTCGGTGCCGGGGTTCTCGTCGATGAGCTGCATGGCGTTCATGGCGGCGGGCAGCTTCATGTTTCCGAGGTTACCGGTGATGCACGCTACGAAGAGTCCGGCGGAGCCGAGGATCGGAGCGTAGGAGAGGTTCTCCGCGATGGCGGAGGGAACGAAGGTGAGGAACAGAGGCATACCGGCCTTGACGACCATGCCCCAGTCGATCGGGGTCTTGTATACCGCGGAGATCGCGAATGCGGGGAGCATGAAGGCGACTACGCAGATGAAGACCATGACCCTTCCCAGGTTGTTCACTGTCTTATTGTATTGAAGTCTATCCATAATTTCCTCCAAATGTCTTATCCTATACTTTCCTTGGGACCGCGGACGCTACGCGAGCATGGGTCCGAGGATGCAGGCGGAGGCCATGCCGCAGAGCAGGGAGATGGGGAAGACCCACTCCTTGAGCTTCGGGTTGGACTTTGCCGCCTTGCCGACGACCAGAGCGACGATGCCCGCGCAGAGCAGGGTGGTGATCTGAACGGGGTTGCCGATGTTGGTGAGATACGGAGTAGACATTACGGCGTACATGGCGAAGAACATGACTCCGGTGATGACGGGCACGAGGGTGCTGCCGGAGGACTGCATGGTCTTTACCTTCTGATCGTAGAACGGAAGGATGGTCATGTTGAAGAGGTTTCCGCCGAGGATGGCCAGAGCGGTTACGAGCATTACTACGATGAAGCCGCTGTAATCGAAGCTGGCGGTGGAGATGGTCTCGTAGCCCATGGACTTGGCGGCCATGTCAGCGGCGAGGGTCTCATAACCCGCGGCGCCTACTACGGACAGACGCAGCCAGGGGTAGTACTGGCCCAGAGCGGGCATCAGCGCTACGTAGCTGATGAGGATGGGCAGGGACGGGATGATGGCGAAGAGTCCGCTGACCTTGGTGATCTGCTTGATCTGCTCATCGGGCATGCCGATCTCCTTGGCGCGCCTGGTGCTCTTTCTGTAGAAAACCAGGGGCATCATGAGGACGACGAGCATGGCGATGGCGCAGAAGATGAGCATCGTTGAGCTGTTTGCCAATGCAAGATGTTGCTTTTCCATAAAGGTCCTCCTTTATCGAAACGAAAAATGATGGATAATAACCGGTTCGTGATCAGCCAGAATGAAACCGACGCGGCAGATACACAAACTTCAAGTAAATCATACCATTCCAATTTGTTAAGGTGAAATAGCAATAAGTTAACGGAGTATAACCAAATCGTGAATTGCGTTATTCCTCACTTTCGTGCCGGAATGGGGCTGAAAACCGCGAAGAGTGCCATACTCGAAAGAGATAGGGACTGCTCCTCTATCGCTAATACTGAAGCAAACAGTATAATATATAATATATAGATTATGGATGTATTGAATATTGTTATTGCTATTCAGTTCGCGTTCACAATATAATCAAAGTGAATGAAACCGACCCGACAGAATCATGCTTCATTATTCTCTTAAGTCATCAGGAGGTAATGGACCTATGAAAGACTATGAAGACAAGCTCGTAATGGGCGTTGTCAACATGAACAGCAAATGGGGAGACACCGCGGCCAATATCGCCAAGATGGACGGCATCATAGAGGACGCCGCCGCGAAGGGCTGCAGGATGCTCCTTTTCCCTGAACTCTGCGTGACGGGCTACATGGACGGCAAGCTCCCCGACGGGCGCAGGATGCATCCCGCCCTCGCGGAGAAGCCCGACGGTGAGACCGCGAAGCACTTCGCAGAGCTCTCGAAGAAGTACGGCATGTACATCATCTACGGCATGCCCGAAAAGGTGGACGGAGATCCGGATCACGCCTTCAACAGCGCCTTCATCGCGCTGCCCGACGGCGGCATGGATCACTTCCACAAGATCCATCCCGTCGAGCCCGACTGGTGCCTCGGCGGAGAGGGCGCCATGATCCTCGACACCCCCTGGGGCCCGATGGGCATGAGCATCTGCTACGACACCTACGCCATCCCCGAGCTCGAGCGCTACTACGCCGCGAGGGGCTGCAGGGTCATCCTCAACCCGACCGCGAGCATGCGCGGATGCAACGTCAAGACCGGCGACAAGAGCGGCTGGCTGTGGTACTACACCAGAAGGCTCGAGACCATCGCCGACAGGGACGGCATCTTCGTCGCGAGCGCCAACATGACCGGACCGGACGGCCCGGCGGACGAGAACGGGAACACCCCGGCCTTCTTCCCCGGCGGAAGCTGCGTCATCTCGCCGAAGCCCGAAGGCCAGAAGTACGTCACCTGGAGCGTCGGCTCCCCCGAGGAGAGCGCTGAAGGCGCCGCCGTGGGCGAGGTCGATCTCTCCGAGTCCAAGAGGGATTTCTTCGGCTATCCCATCTATCAGCCCTGGCTCTACGCCGGCTGGTACGAGGAGCTCGCCGCCGGCAAGCCGGCACCCGCTCCCGCCGAGAAGGAGGAGATCAGGCTCGCCGTCTCCAACTTCGACACCGCCTGGGGGGACAAGGAAAAGAACCTCGAGAAGATGGAAAAGGAGGCCAGAGAGGCCGCCGCTGAGGGCGCCGATCTGATCCTCTTCCCCGAGCTCGCGCTCACCGGCTACTGGTACGCCGCTCCCGCTGAGGGAGAGGAGTGCATGCAGCACAAGCTCGCCGAGACCATCCCCGGCCCCGCGACCGACCGCATGGCCGCCCTCGCCAAGGAGCTCGGCAAGTACATCGTCTTCGGTATGCCCGAGAAGGACGCCAAGACCGGCGACTACTACAACAGCGCCGCCATCCTCACCCCGCAGGGCGAGACCATGAAGTACAGGAAGATCCACCCGATAGGCGACGAGTCCAAGTGGTGCAGGTGCGGCGACAAGCCGTTCATGTTCAGCACCCCCTGGGGCCTCATCGGCGTGAGCATCTGCTACGACACCTACTTCATCCCCGAGCTCAGCAGATACTACGCGGCCAGCGGCTGCAGGGTCATGCTGAACCCGACCGCCTCGCTCAAGGGCATCAACGAGGGCAAGTGGCACTGGTATTATCAGAGCCGCCTTGAGTCCATCGCCGACAGGGACGGCCTCGTCATCGCGAGCGCCAACATCTGCGGCCACGACGGCATTCCTCTCCCGCAGTTCAAGTTCCCGGGCGGCAGCGTCGTCCTCGGAGCTACCTGGACCGAGGGAGTCTACCACGCCGGCGCCGTCACCGACGACGCGCCCGGCGTCAAGGTCTCGGGTCCCGTGGACCTGAGCAAGGTTAAATTCTGGATACTCTGCTTCAACCCCGCTCTCTACGCGACCCTCTACAGGGACATGGAGCAGCGCAAGAAGGCTTAGAGGCACAGATCCGGCATTGACTTAGAACCGATACCGGCCCCGCCGGGAGAGAAGAGAAGCTCTCCCCGCTCCCGGCGGGGCAGATTAAAGGACCGGGAGGTGCCGCTATGTTAGACATTACCCAGCTACGATACATCGTCGAAGTCGAAAAGGCCGGATCGATCTCAAAGGCTGCTGCGAACCTCTACGTTTCGCAGCCATACATCAGCAAGCTGATACGCGACGTCGAGAACAGCTACGGAGTTGTTCTCTTTACGCGCGGGAAATCGGGAATGGTAGCGACTCCTCAGGGCGAGGAGTTCATTTTTTACGCGAAATCGGTGCTGAACCAGTACGATCAGATGCTGCTGTCGGTATCGCCCATGTCCGACTTCGCGAACACCCTCAGGGTCTCCGTGATGCGCTCTTCACACACCTTCGAGGCCTTCCTCGACTTCATCGACAAGGAGAAGCACTCGGGAGACATGGGGCGCGACAAGCAGCTCAAGCTCGAGTACCTCGAGGGCAGCCTCATGCAGGTGATAGACGACGTCGCCAACAAGAACGCGGACGTCGGACTGCTCGGCTGCACCAAGCCCAACTTCGCCGCGCTCAGGAGCCTCGCCGAGCGCAGGAACATAACGCTGCGACCGGTCAGCTTCCAGCGCCCCTACGTGGTCGTATCCGAGAACCATCCGCTCGCCAAAAAGGGCGGGCCTGTCAGGATCCCGGAGCTCTACAGCTACGGGACCATAGTCTACGGCGACAGGGACAACGGCGCGATTCCCGGCAACCTCAACGCGAGGCCGCCGCTCATAGACCAGGATAAGGTCCCCATGGTCATCAAGGTCTACGACCGCGGTACCCAGATGGGGCTCATGACCTTCACCGACTGTTTCATCATAGGCATATGCAGCTTCAGGAAGCAGGAGGAGATCTACAGGGTAGTCTCGCTGCCGATCGAGTTCGAGGACGGGGTGAAGGAGGACGACTACTGCTGCGTCTTCGCGCTCGCGACCCTCGATTCCAGAAGGCTCAGCAACTCCGCCAAGGAGTTCATAAAGTGCGCCGAGGACTACTTCGCGGGATTCTCGGACGCCGACCCGCTGTAGCAAAGAAAAAACTGTTGACAAACAGCTCTCAGGAGCTTAATATATTCGAGTAATCAAGCAGAAGTCATCCGCTTCTCGCCCTAAGCCACGCGAAAGGGCCAATATGGATACTCTTTGAGAGTTACCAGAGCGGAGCTTCGCGCGCCGCTTTTTTCGTTTTCAGGAGGATACGACAATTAGCAAGGAAGCACTCATCAACGAGCAGATAAGAGCCAGGGAAGTCAGACTCATCGACTCCGAGGGGAATCAGCTCGGCATCGTGAGCACCAGGGAAGCCCTCGAGAGGGCGGCCGAGGCGAATCTCGATCTCGTGAACATCTCCCCGAACGCTGCTCCTCCCGTCTGCAAGATCATGGATTACGGCAAGTACCGCTACGATCAGCAGAAGAAGGAGAAGGATGCCCGCAAGAGGCAGAAGACCACCGAGGTCAAGGAGCTCAGGCTCAGCACCTTCATCGAGGAGCACGATCTCGAGACCCAGGCCAACAAGGCCTACAAGTTCCTCACGGGGGGCGACAAGGTCAAGGTCAGCATCCGCTTCCGCGGCAGAGAGATGGGCTACGTGAACAAGGGAAGGGAGACCATGCTCGGCTTCTACGAGAGGCTCAAGTCCGAGGGCAACATCGAAAAGCAGCCCGTGCTCGAGGGCCGCAACATGTCCATGGTGATAGCGCCCAAGTCCGAGAAGGAAAAGGAAAAAGAGGCTAAGGCCGCGCGCCTGAAGGCACAGCAGGAGAGCGGCGAAGCGCGACCGGTCAACGAATAGATCAAAGAAAGGCAGCAAGATGGCAAAGAACAAGATGAAGTCCCACAGAGGGGCAATGAAGAGATTCAAGCTCACCGGCACCGGCAAGGTGAAGAGAAATAAGGCTTACAAGAGCCACATCCTCACCAAGAAGACTCCCAAGCGCAAGATGGGTCTTCGTCAGTCCACTATCCTCAGCAGCGCTGACATGAAGAGGATCAAGAGCGTTCTGGTAGGGAAGTAGGAGGTAACAGACATGGCAAGAGTTAAAGGCGGAGTAAACGCAAAGAAGAGACACAACAAGATCCTCAAGCTCGCTAAGGGCTTCTACGGTGCCAAGCACAGGATCTTCAGCGCGGCCAGACCGGCCGTCAGAAGGGCTCTGCGCAGCGCCGAGATGGGCCGCAAGCTCAAGAAGAGAGAGTACAGAAAGCTCTGGATCACCAGGATCAACGCCGCGGCCAGAATGAACGGCATCTCCTACAGCAGGCTCATGGACGGTCTCAAGAAGGCCAACATCGACATCAACAGGAAGATGCTCTCCGAGCTCGCCATCAGCGATCCCGCCGGCTTCTCCCAGCTCGCTGAGACCGCCAAGAACGCCCTCAAGTAGGAGCGTTTCCGGCAAGATCATATGGAATAAGGGTACCGCTTGCTATATAATCATAGCAGGCGGTATTTTTACGCGCGCTTTGCCGCGCCGCGCATCCGCGGGCGGAGAATAGGAGGATATATGAGGACTCTGGATATGCACTGCGACACCCTGATGCACGCGGTGTTCAGGAATCAGAACGACATAAGCAGGGCCGACCTGTTCAGCCTTGACGGCCAGGTGGACCTGAAGAGGCTCAGCGAAGCGGGAGCCGTCGGCGAGTTCTTCGCGATATACCTGCCCCCCGCGACCTCTTTCATCACCCAGTGGGGCGCGGAGTTCATGGAGGACGAGGACTACATAGCGGCGGCCGCTCAGATACTTGCGCAGAGTGTGGAGAAGCACCCGGATATTGCCGCGCGCGCCTTCAGTGCCGCTGACGTGGAGAAGAACATGGCGGCCGGCAAGGTGTCCTGCATACTCACCATGGAGGACGGAAGAGCGGTGCTCGGCAAGCTCGAGAACATAAAGAGATTTTATGATCTCGGCGTGAGGGCGCTCTCGCTGACCCACAACTTCGTCAACTGCTTCGGCTGCCCGCACAGCGACGATCCCAGGCTCATGGAGCACGGCCTCAATCCCTTCGGAAAGGAGGGCGTCGAGTACATGCAGGAGCTCGGAATGCTCGTGGACGTCTCCCATCTGTCCGACGGAGGCTTCTCTGACGTCGCCGACATAGTCAAAGGACCCTTCATCGCGACCCACTCCAACGCCAGAGCGGTAGCCGGCCACACCAGGAACCTCAGGGACGACCAGCTGAAGCTGCTCGCGGAGCACGGCGGAGTCACCGGACTCAACCTCTGCCCGCCATTCATAGACTTCACCGAGGGCAACACCCATACCTCGATCGAGGGCTGCGTCGCGCATATCAAGCACATCGTTAACGTCGCCGGCATAGAGACCATGGGCCTCGGAAGCGATTTCGACGGCATCTTCGGAACCCAGGAGATCGCCGACGTTTCGCAGTTCGACAGGCTCGCCTCCGCTCTCGGAAAAGAGGGCTTCAGCGACGGCGACATAGAGAAAATATTCTGGAAGAATACTCTCAGAGTCATGCGCGAAGGGATGAAATAGGGTATAATCTCATTAATGTTATAAACACTTGGATATACCCTTCTCGGGACCCGGCTCCGGGCTGATCGTCCGAGCCTCAAACGACGCGAGTCTCGGACGGCCCTCCGAAGGCCCCTCAAAGGGCATATCCAAGCCCTCATATCATTGTCAGGATCCCGCGTTCTGGACCTTCGCGGGCTCCGGCTGTATCAAAAGCAATATGGAAAGGATCTGAAAATGAAGTACGATTTCACAAGCATCATCGACCGCAGAGGCTGGGACTCCATCGCCGCTTCGTGGCCTGACGGAAAGAACCCGAGCAGCCCCTATGTCGTCAATAATCTCAAGATCAAGGACGGCTTCGACTTCATCCCCATGTGGGTCGCCGACATGAACTTCAAGACCGTGCCGACCATTCCCGAGGCCCTCAAGAAGAGAGTCGAGCATCCCCTCTACGGCTACTTCCAGCCCAGAGACGAGTACTTCGAGCTCATCAAGAAGTGGCAGAAGGTCAGGAACGGAGTCGACGGCGTCGAGAAGGAGAACATCGGCTACGAGAACGGCGTTCTCGGCGGCGTAGCTACCGCTCTGGCCGTGCTCTGCAGCAGGGGCGACAAGATCCTTCTCCATTCCCCGACCTACGTGGGCTTCACCGGCGTCATCAAGAACAACGGCTACGATCCCATCCACAGCCCGCTCGTCGAGGACGAGAACGGCGTCATGAGAATGGACTATGAGGACATGGACAAGAAGCTGCGCGAGCAGAACATCCACATGGCCATCTTCTGCTCCCCGCACAACCCGACCGGAAGAGTCTGGGAGAGATGGGAGATCGAGAAGGCCATGGAGGTCTATGCAAAGAACGACTGCTGGGTCATCTCCGACGAGATCTGGTCCGACATCCTCATGAACGGCCATAAGCACATCCCGACCCAGTCCGTCTCCGAGGACGCGAAGCAGAGGACCGTGGCGCTCTACGCCCCGTCCAAGACCTTCAACCTCGCGGGACTCATCGGAAGCTATCACATCACCTACAACAAGTGGCTCCGCGACCGCATGGCCAAGGAAGCTTCCCTCGGTCACTACAACTCCATGAACATGCTCTCCATGATCGCGCTCATCGGAGCCTATCAGCCCGAGGGCTACGAGTGGGTCGACGAGCTCAACCAGGTGCTCTCCAACAACGTCAACTACGCCTACGACTTCATCCTCGAGCACTTCAAGGGAGTCACCCTCAAGAAGCCGCAGGGCACCTATCTGCTCTACCTCGACTGCAGCCAGTGGCTCAAGGAGCACGGAATGACCCTCCAGGAGCTCCTCAACCTCGGCTACGAGTACGGAGTGGGCTGGCAGGACGGAAGCAAGTTCCTCATCCCGGATACCATCCGCATGAACCTCGCTCTTCCGACCTCCAGAGTCAAGGAGGCCTTCGACAGGCTCGACAAGTACGTCTTCAATAAGTAGAAACATCAGCGGCCGGGGATCGGCCGGAAGGAAAAGGCATGAATTACGGACAGGTCATACAGAGGATAAACAGCAGTCTCACGGGGGACGCCGAAAAGGACATGGAATTCCTGCGCTCCCAGATCTATGAGTACAGGGATCATTCCTCCGCCCGCGAGATCGCCAAGACCTGCATCCAGATCATGTGGGAGCTGACCCCGGACGCCAAGGTCATCGCGGATTCGAAGAAGAGGGCGCTGAAGAAGGACGAGCAGCCCTGGCGCGGCATCGACGCGGACTACGAGGAGGCGAGGCTCAACAAGTTCCAGCGCCACTATGACACGGCGCTTCAGATCAGCAACGAGCTGGTCAGGAAGGTCGAGTCGCTCGATCTCTTCAAGGAGGACGAGGAGAGCATCTACAAGTCCTTCGCCGAGCCCTTCGAGGAGCTGCTCTACGTGGCGCTCTACGAGCCGAAGAAGATCCTCAGGCGCGCTCCGCTGCCCTACGTGGACATCTACTACCAGAACGGCGGCTTCAACATGGACTCCAAGAGATACAAGGAGGCCGCCGAATCGTTCAGGAAAGCCATAGACTGGTGCCCCGTGAACCCGATGCCGATGTTCGAGTACCTGGAGACCATCAAGACTCTGGGCGACAACGGAGAGTACAAGAAGATCGCGGACTACGTGTTCAAGATCTCCTTCACTCCCGCGATGCTCGGAAAGAGCTACAGGTATATGGGCTACTGGTACCTGAAGAAGAAGGAGTGGGACGCCGCGACGGCCTGCTACCAGATGAGCCTCAAGTACTCCAACCTCAACGGCGCCGCTCAGAGAGAGCTGGGCTACATAAGGTTCAGGACCTTCGGGCGCAGCACCGACATGAGCGATTCCCAGATGTACAGGATCTGCGAGGACTACGGGATACCCTACGGGCCGGATCCCCTGATCATCTCCATGGCGCACGAGAACGGCGAGCTCAGCCTCGAAAAGGGCAAGAACGAGCAGGCCATCTACTACTTCAACATCGAGCAGAAGCTGACCGGCGACAAAGAGCTGAAGGAGCGCATCCTGGATCTTTACTGATCCCTGAAACAACAGAAGAGAGAAGGACCCCGCGGGAGCGGGGTCCTGTTTAATTATTCATTTATGTTCTTCTATGCTCTTCACGCGGCGGCTTGGCGCCGGTCCCGCGGGATATCGGCCGGCATTTCCCGTTTTTCGACATTTTTCGCGTATGTGCGGTTTATTTTGAGGCTTCAAGAAGCATGAATAAACGCATCTGAAAGAGGGACAACAAAAAATGCATGGTATTGATGGGTTTTATTGTTGCTCCGGGATATAAATAATTTGATACATACCTATTATTTATTTATTATATTTATAAAACTATACGTGTTATAAGAATAATTAAGATGTTAATTATATGAAGATGAGATAAAATAAACGTGTATTCGAAGGAATACAGGCAATTATTACTTATCTCATCACAATATCTTAAGGAGGAGTTATGGGATCTACGCAAATTGTATATGTGTTCAAAAACACATCGATCCTTATAGCGTTCCTGTTTTTGGGAATGTTCTTAAGGGGAAAAATTCCATTCTTCAGAAAGCTGCTGCTTCCCTCTGCAGTAATCGGCGGATTCATTCTGCTGCTGCTCGGACCTCAGGTCTGGGGTGACGCCGCTCCGCTTCCCATTCCGAAGGAATACATCACCACATGGGCTGCTGTCCCCGGTGTATTCATCGTCCCGATCTTCGCGGCGGTTCCTCTCGGAAACGGCTGGAACGAACCGGAAAAAGACCCGAGCGCGCCTAAGGAGAAGAAATTCAAAGCAGGCGCCCCGCTCGGCGAAGCGCTCATCGCTTATGCGTGCTTCTGCCAGGCCGGCTCTTTCCAGAGCACCTTCGGTCTTTTCTACAACCTGATCTCCAACAAGTTCTTCGGAACCGACCTCTACAACAACTTCGGTTATGAGCTCGTAGCCGGCTTCTCCGGCGGACACGGAACCGCAGGTGCTGTAGGTAACGTTCTCATGAACGCCGGCGTAGAGCACTGGGAGCTCGCTCAGTCCGTAGCTACCACCTTCGCTACCGTCGGTCTGATCGGTGGTATCGTTCTCGGTATCGCGTTCATCAACAGAGCTAGCGCTACCGGAATGACCAAGATCCTCGACAAGCCGGGCCAGATCCCCGACACCGTACTCAGAGGATATGAGCTCGATCGCAGCAAGCAGGAGTCCCTCGGACACGAGACCACTCACAACAGCTCCATCGAGACCATCACCGCTCACCTCGGTCTCTTCATCATCATCACCGCAATCTCCTACTGGGCGAGAGAGTGGTGCGTTGCTCACAACGTTCCCGGATTCTCCTCCATCACCGTTTGGTTCTATGGTCTGATGATCATGTACCCGGTCAACTGGTTGCTCAAGAAGATGAAGCTGACCTGGCTCTTCGACCTGAAGCTCAAGTCCAAGATCACCGGAGCTTTCTCCGATATCGCGATCACCGCGGCTATCGCTTCCATGCAGATCAAGGCCGTTATGGCTTACGCCGTACCCATCCTCGTGATCTCCGCCGTAGGTTTCGTCGGAACTTACTTCCTGGTAATGAGGTGGTACGTCTGGGCTGTAGGCAAGAAGGATTACCCGGTTGAGAGAGCTATCATCAACTGGGGCTTCATGACCGGCGTACTCATGACCGGAATGATGCTCCTCAAGATCGCGGACCCGAACTACGAGTCCCCGACCCTGAAGGACTTCTCCTTCGCTATGGCGATCAGCTCCATCACCGGACTGTTCACCTCCCCGATCGGCTACTACTATCTCGGATATAAGTCCACCTGGGACAACTTCGTATATCATGGTCTCTGGCTCGTCGCCTACATCATCGTGGGTATCGTCGGACACGCCATGCTGAAGAAGGCCAATCCGGAGCAGTTTGAGTAATCGAACTAAAAACAGCGGAGCCTTAAAGGCCTGCTAACAGCCGGCCTGACCGGTAAATAGCCAACAGCGGCTCTGCTCCCGTCCGGGAACAGAGCCGTTTTGTTTAAACATTTTGTCATCGCTTAGCGCTGAGGCGCGGGAGAGAAAAATGGAAAAATTTGAAGCCTATAAAAAAATAGATGATGTGAAGTCCCGCATCGAAAAGCTTTCGGACGACATCTGGGCCTGCCCTGAGACGGCATTTGAGGAGTTTGAGTCCACCAAGCTCCAGATCGAGTGCCTGAAGGAGCTCGGATTCGAAGTGACTGAAGATCTCGGCGGGATCAAGACCGCCTACAGCGGACGCTGGGGCAGCGGCCATCCCGTCATCGGACTGCTCGGAGAGTTCGACGCTCTGTCCAGCCTGAGCCAGAAGGCCGGCTGCGCGACCCACGATCCCGTAGTCGAGGGCGGAAACGGCCACGGCTGCGGACACAACCTCCTCGGAAGCGGCTGCATCGCCGCCGCCTACGGCATCAAGGAGTACCTCAAGGCGACCGGCAAGTCCGGCACCGTCATCTACTACGGCTGCCCGGGTGAGGAGGGCGGCTCCGGCAAGGCCTTCATGGCGAAGTACGGTGTGTTCGATGAGTGCGATATAGCGCTTCACTGGCACCCGGGCGATTCCTTCTATGTCTATAACGGATCCTACAACGCCAACATCCAGCTTTACTACAGGTTCAAGGGCATTGCCGCCCACGCCGCCTCCGCTCAGTTCGGACGCAGCGCTCTGGACGCGGTAGAGCTCATGAACTGCGGCGTTCAGTTCCTCAGGGAGCACATGGATCAGGGCTACAGGATCCATTACGCCATCACCGATACCGGCGGATTCTCCCCGAACGTGGTCCAGCCCAAGGCTGAGGTCCTCTACCTCATCAGGGCCGACAACTCCAAGCACGCTGCCGAGCTGAAGGCCAGGGTAGACAACATCGCCCTCGGCGCGGCCATGATGACCGACACCGAGCTTGAGATGGACTTCATCAAGGCCTGCTCCAACCTGATCCCGGTCCCCACCATGAACAGGATGCTCCAGAAGAACGCCGAGGAGACCCCGCTTCCCGAGTACACCGCCGAAGATCACGAGTTCGCCAAGAAGATCATCGCCTCCTATGAGGCTTCCGGCAACTATCTCGAGAGCTATCTGAAGCTGATAGACCCGAAGGATGCCGAGAAGTTCGAGGACAAGATGAACGACGAGCTGCACGCTTTCGTGCTCCCGATGAGCCTTTCCGAGCAGAAGAGCGGCGGTTCCTCCGACGTAGGCGACGTAAGCCAGGTCTGCCCGACCGGCTTCCTGTACGCTCTGACCGTTGCCGCGAACACTCCGGGCCACTCCTGGCAGGAGGTAGCCCAGGGCAAGGCTCCAACTGCTCACAAGGGCATGATCTGGGCGGCCAAGGTCCTCTGCGGCACCGCCATCGACTTCATCAACGATCCTGACGCCGTAGCGGCTGCTCAGGCTGAGCTGAAGAAGAGGATGGGCGGAGAGAAGTACGTCTGCCCGATCCCCGACGGCGCCAAGCCCAGAGGGATCAGCAAGCACTGATATCGGACCTGAGATAGGAGGATCATCATGGACAAGAAAGAAGCTTTCAAATTTGTAGACGATATCAAGGCCAGGATAGAAAAGCTCAGCGACGATATCTGGGACTGCCCGGAGACCGCCTTTGAGGAGTTCGAATCCACCAGGCTCTCTGTCGAGGCTCTCAAGGAGCTCGGCTTCGAGGTCACCGAGAAGGTAGCCGGCATCGATACGGCTTATCTCGGACGCTGGGGCAGCGGACATCCCGTGGTGGGATTCCTCGGAGAGTTTGACGCTCTGTCCAGCATCAGCCAGAAGGCCGGCTGCGACGTTCACGATCCCGTGGTCGTCGGCGGAAACGGCCACGGCTGCGGCCACAACCTCATCGGAGCGGGCTGCATCGCCGCCGCATACGCGGTCAAGGAGTATCTCAAGGCTACCGGGAAACCCGGAACCGTGATCTATTACGGTTGCCCCGGTGAAGAGGGCGGATCCGGCAAGGCCTTCATGGCCGGAGCCGGCGTATTCGACGAGTGCGATTTCTGCCTGCACTGGCATCCGAGCGACACCAACTCTGTCGACAACACCTCCACCAACGCCAACATCCAGCTCTACTACCGCTATACCGGCGTCGCGGCTCATGCCGCCGGGGCCGAGTTCGGACGCAGCGCGCTCGACGCGGTTGAGCTTCTGAACCTCGGCGTACAGTTCCTCAGAGAGCATATGGACACGGGCTTCAGGATCCACTACGCCATCACCAACACCGGCGGCTTCTCCCCGAACGTCGTTCAGCCCAACGCTGAGGTACTCTACCTCATCAGGGCGAACAACAACAAGAACGCCGCGGAGCTCAAGGCGAGAGTCGACAGAATCGCCAAGGGCGCTGCCCTCATGACCGATACCAAGCTTGAGATGGACTTCATCAAGGCCTGCTCCAACTTCATTCCTCTTGAGACCATGAATGCCGTGATGCAGAAGAACGCCGAGGAGATACCCTTCCCGGAGCTCACTGAGGAAGATCACGCGTTCGCGAAGAGGATGCAGGCGGCCTTCGATCAGTCCGGAGACAGCCTTAAGAGGTATCTTGAGCAGCTCGATCCCGAGGTAGCCGAGAAATTCGAGGATAAGCTCGG
The DNA here is from genome assembly GCA_016283945.1 of Bacillota bacterium. Lineage (GTDB taxonomy): Bacteria > Bacillota > Clostridia > Peptostreptococcales > Anaerovoracaceae > RGIG2707. Next base: position 354 of record JAEENW010000233.1, on the reverse strand, counting down.
AAGCGACATCAACAACTTCATGCTCCCGCTCTTCCCGAGAGAGCAGCACTCCGGCGGTTCCTCCGATGTCGGCGACGTCAGCCAGGTCTGCCCGGTGGCCTTCCTGAATGGACTCACCGAAGCGGCGAACACTCCGGGACACTCCTGGCAGTGGGTAGCTCAGGGCAAGGCCCCTCTCGCTCACAAGGGTATGAACTGGTCCGCCAAGGTCCTCGTTGCCACGGCTAGCGATCTTATGGAAGATCCAAAGACCGTGGAGAAGGCCAAGGCTGAGCTCGCGAAGAAGATGGGCGGAGAGAAGTACGTCTGCCCGATCCCCGAGGGCACCAAGCCCAGAGGGATCAGCAAGCACTG
>JAEENW010000022.1 GCA_016283945.1 Bacillota bacterium | reverse complement strand
AAGGCCGCGCAGGCATAGGCGAAGAACGACGCCGCGGCAGCCGCGGCGCTCAGCGGCGGAGCCTCCAAGTATCAGGACTTCTACGACGAGAACGAGGACTTCATAGGCTGGGTCAAGATCTACGACAATACGGTCAATTACCCGGTGATGTACACGCCGGACGATTACGACTACTACCTGCACCTCGATTTCAACCGCAAGTGGTCGAGCAGCGGGACGCCGTTCATCGGCGAGGGCTGCGACGTGGACAGCAGGAGCTTCGTGATCCACGGTCACAACCTCAGGAACGGCTCCATGTTCGCGGAGCTCGAGAAGTACCGCAAGGAGGAGTACTGGGAGGAGCACCAGGAGGTCTACTTCAACACGATGGACGAGGACCGCGTGTACAGGATCTTCGCGGCTGTCGATACCACCGTAGACAAGTCCAGCGGGCGCTTCTTTGAGTTCTACACGAGGGTGGGGGATCTGTCGGACGAGAAGCTCGCCTCATATGTCGAAGAGCTGCGCTCAAGGGCGCTCTACGACACCGGGGTGGAGGTAGACTGCGCGGATCCGGATACGCAGATCCTCGTGCTCTCCACCTGCAGCTACACGGCGCACGACGGGCGCTTCCTCGTGGCGGCGGTTCTGGAAAAGGTTGAATAACGCGGTGTATCGGGCGTTCCGGGAGGGCGCCCGAAATTATTTTCATAAAGTTAGCATATGCTAATTGACAAGAGGGCTGATCTGTGGTTTAATTCAGTTAGCCGAAACTAACCAAGCTATATTTTCAACCACCTGATATGGCAAGTGTTTTGCGGCGCTGTCCCCCGGCGCCGCAAAATCACACCATATAGTTAGCAAAAGCTAACTAACAGGGACCGCAGGAGGCCTTAATGTGTGAACAGATGCTCGTGGAACACTGCTCCCCGACTCTTGCGGGGCTCAAGACCGGAAGCCTGGTGCTGATCCGCTACAGGGACAGCTCGGAGCTGACGGCAGACCTGAGGGATATCAACCGCAGGCTGAGACCCAAGGGCCTCAGGACCGTTCCGCTCAGGTACAGGAACGGCACTGCTCTGATCTACGCGTACAGGCCGTCGAGGCTCGCGAAGGATCTCAAGGACGCCGCCGCGGCCGGAGCGCTCAGAGCTCTTGGCTACGACGCGGGAGACCCCGAAGGGGCAGTCGCGCAGCTATCGAGGCGCGTGAAGCTCTCTGAAAGCTTCCCTCACGAGATAGGCTTCTTTCTCGGGTATCCTCCGGACGATGTCCTGGGATTCATGAGATCGGGAGGCGGCTCCTGCAAGCTGACAGGATACTGGAAGGTCTACGGGGACGTTGAAAGCGCGCTGGAGAGTTTCAGAAGATACCGCAAGTGCAGCGAGGTCTACAATTCGTGCTACCGCCTGGGGCGGAGCATAGAGCAGCTCACGGTGAGCTGCTGACGTACGCCCGTTTGAAGATACGATCAACGATTTGAACTTAGGAGGATACAAATGAGCAAGATCGCAGTAGTCTATTGGTCCGGCACCGGCAACACCCAGGCGATGGCGGAGGCCGTCGCGGAAGGCGCCAAAGGCGCGGGAGCGGAAGTCAGCGTCATCACCGCCGCGGGCTTCAGCGCGGCTGACGTCGCCGCCTACGACGCCATAGCCTTCGGCTGCCCGTCCATGGGAGCCGAGCAGCTCGAGGAAGAGGAGTTTGAGCCCATGTTCGCGTCCGTCGAGTCCTCGCTCGTGGGAAAGAAGATTGGCCTCTTCGGTTCCTGGGGCTGGGGCGAAGGCGCCTGGATGAAGGACTGGGAGGAGCGCTGCAGGGCTGACGGAGCCGATCTTCAGGGCGACGGAGTCACCTGCCAGGAAGCTCCTGACGACGCCGCGCTCGCGGCCTGCAGGGAGCTCGGAGCAAAGCTCGCGTAGCTGAGCTGACAAGACCCCGAAAGTGTAATAATTGCCTAACCATCACCACTTTTCTGTTTTCTAAATATGCTGCACCTGCGCCCCCCACGGATCCCTGGGGGCGCGGGTGTTTTTTGAGCTGTTTTGCGGGTGAGGGTCCGGCCACCGCGGAGCGGCTCCGTCCGCCTTATCCTTGCAAACGCCCGCGTTTTCATGTAAAATCATCTTCCGGCCGCATGCCCGGCAGCGGCCGCTTCAAAGCATGGAACAGAAAACAGGAAAAGAGCAGAAGACGTTTACCAACGCGCAGCTTGTATGGTACTTCCTCGACGGGAGCAAGCTGCTCTTTTTGGCGTGCATAGCCATGACCGCGCTGTCCTCGCTCGCCGACATGCTGGACCCGCAGATCATAAGGGCGACCATAGACTACGCCATAGCGGGCAAGCCCTCTGAGCTCCCCGGCTGGGCGAACGCGCTCGCTGAGCGCTTCGGAGGCTTCGCCTACATAGGGCAGCACCTCTGGATCATGGCGCTCGCGCTCATGGCAGTCGCGTTGGTCAGAGTGTCGGCCGAGTTCGCTGGCACGGTGCTCAGAACGAAGGCCGCCGAGACCCTCGTCAAGACCATGAGGGACAGGCTCTTCGCGCACATCGGCAGGCTTCCCTACGCCTGGCACAGCGAGAACCATACCGGAGACATCATACAGCGCTGCACCTCCGACGTGAACGCGGTCAGGCGCTTCGTCGCCATGGACATGGCCTCGATGTTCTCGCTCGTGATCTACCTCGGGCTCTCGCTCTACTTCATGCTCACCATGAACGTCAGGCTCACGCTCGCCGCGGTCGCTCCGCTCCCGTTCTTCATCACCTACGCGGTGCTTCGCAGAAAGACCCTCGAGAAGGGCTACCGCGAGTGCGACGAGAACGAGGGCCTCGTCTCCGCGACCGTGCAGGAGGATCTCAGCGGGGTCCGCGTGGTCAGGGCCTTCGCCCGTGAGGCGGAGGAGAGGAGGCGCTTCGAGGAGCGCAACGAGCACTACACCGGCCTCTGGGTGCGCATGAGCGGCATCATGGGCCGCTTCTTCGCCATGCAGGACATGATGTCGGGGGCCCAGATACTCATCGTGATGATAGTAGGCGCGCGCATGGCGGTCGCGGGCAGCATCACCCCGGGCGATTACGTCGCCTTCATCTCCTACAACGCGCTGCTGCAGCATCCGATAAGGCGCCTCGGGCGCATGATCTCCAACCTCTCCAAGGCGGGAGTATCGCTCGGCAGACTAGCCTACATCATGAATTCCCCCGAGGAGACGGACGATCCGGGCGCCGGCGAGGCCGACATTAGGGGCGACATCGTCTTCGACGGCGTGCGCTTCTCCTACACCGAGGGCAAGGAGGTCCTCAGCGGCGTGAGCTTCACCGTCAAGGCAGGCACGACCGTCGGCATACTCGGCGGCACCGGCTCCGGCAAGTCCACGCTCATGCTGCTGCTCGACAGGATGTACGAGCTCCCCGAGGGCTGCGGTACCATAAGCATAGGCGGAGTCAACATAAGAAAGATCCGCGCGGAATATCTCAGAAGGAACATCGCGATGGTGCTGCAGGAGCCCTATCTCTTCAGCCGCAGCATCGCGGAGAACATAGGGATCGCCCGCGAGGGGCTCAGCCTCGAGAAGATACGCGAGGCGTCAGCCGCGGCCTGTCTCGACGAGTCGGTCGAGGGCTTCCCCAAGGGCTACGACACCTTCGTCGGGGAGCGCGGCGTGACCCTGTCAGGCGGTCAGCAGCAGAGGGCTGCCATAGCGAGGGCGCTCACGCTCGACGCGCCCATAATGGTCTTCGACGACTCGCTCTCCGCGGTCGACACCGAGACCGACGCGAAGATACGCGCCGCGCTGGAGAGCCGCTTCGGCACGGCGACGATCATCATCATTTCCCACAGGATAACCACGCTCTCCAAGGCCGATCAGGTCATAGTCCTCGACGGCGGGAGGGTCGCCGAGTGCGGTACGCCCGACGAGCTCAGCCGCGCGGGCGGAATC
>JAEENW010000232.1 GCA_016283945.1 Bacillota bacterium | reverse complement strand
GACGGGCGCGTGCGCACCGATTACGACGAGAGGCAGAAGGCTGTCCGCGGCACTGCCTACATGTACGGCTTTTACGCCATGCTCATTGTAGAAGCCGCGATGATGGTGCTCTCCGAGACGGAGAACGCGCTGAGCACGCTCGGTATAGCTGAGCACTTCATCCCCATACTCGCCGGTGTCATCGTCCAGGTTGTCTACGCCATCATGCACGACGGCTACTTCGGACAGAACAACAACACGACCAGGTATATGGTCTTCATGGCGCTGGTCTCGGTCTTCAACCTCGGAGTCGGATTCCTCGGACTGAACAAGGCGCTCGCTGCCGGCGAGCCGATATCCACGCCGCTGGTCAGCCTGGGCGCGGGGCTGCTGTTCGTGGCGGTCGCCATAGCGCTCTTCGCGAGGAAGCTCGCAAGAAGAGAGGAGAGTGACGAGGAATGAAGAATCTGAGGCTCAAGGCGGCCCGGGCGGTCCTGGACATGTCGCAGGACGATCTCGCCAGGGCGGTGGGCGTCTCGCGCCAGACCATAAGCGCCATAGAGAAGGGCGACTACAACCCAACGATCAACCTCTGCGTCAAGATCTGCCGGGTCCTCGGAAAGACCCTCGACGAGCTCTTCTGGGACGAGGAGCAGGGACTGTAAGGCGCAAGCCCGCGCGGCTTCATAAGACTCAAAAAAGACCTTCCCCTGACCGGGGGAAGGTCTTTGCGATACAAAGGCTCCGCGCCGGACGCGGGGCCGGTCTGTTTTTCGCCGGGCGTCAGTCGAAGAGGTGGCTTATGCCCAGGATGATGTACAGCAGGCCGAAGAGGTTCGGCATGAAGACCCTGCGCCTGTGGTGCTTCGACGCCCGCTTCTCCTCGTCCGACATCTCGACGAGCTCGGCGATGTAGGCGCCCGCGCCTATGAGGTAGGCGACGCCCTGCAGGGTGTGGTGTATGTGCCCGAGTGGCAGGGGAAGTATCGACAGTATGAAGAGCGCCGCCGCGAGGGCCGCGAGCGAGTTCCTTATGAAAAGGCACCTGTGCTCGAAGGGCGTGAGCTCGTCGTGGTGCCTGTAGCTCTCGCTGTCCTCGAAGAACTCGGCTATCCTGCCGGCGTCGGGATGGCCTCCGGCAGCCTTCGCCGCTTCGCCTTCCGCGTTCCTGGCTTCGTCTGTCTTTCTGATATCTTCGCTCATCTTCGTCCTCCGGGTATACTGATCTGAAAGCCCCCCCTATATGAAAACAATATACCATAAAACGCGGGCGCCTGCAGTAAGCCGGGACGCTTTCTTTTTGCCGCGGCGTTTTCACTCGCGCGCGGGGGAGATTTGATATATAATGTCCGCATGCGTATCAATAAATACATCGCCGCGGCCGGCGTCGCCTCGAGAAGGGGCGCGGACGAGCTCATCGCGGCCGGAAAAGTTAGAGTAAACGGAGCCGTGCTCACGCAGCCGGGCTACGACGTCAAGGACGGCGACCGGGTTACTGTGAACGGCAAGCTCATCGAGGGGGCCGAGAGGCTCGTCTACTACGCGCTGAACAAGCCCGCGGGCTACATCACCTCCGCGCGCGACGAGTTCGGCCGCCAGACCGTGCTCAATCTCCTCACTGACGTGCCGGAGAGAGTCTTCCCCGTGGGAAGGCTCGACTACGAGACGACGGGGCTGCTCATCATCACGAACGACGGGGAGCTGGGGAACCACCTGACTCACCCCTCCGGCGAGGTCTGGAAGACCTACGTCGCGAGGATTAACGGGCATCCCGACCGCAGACAGCTCGAGGAGCTCAGGCGCGGAGTGGTCATCGACGGCAGGAAGACCGCCCCGGCGCAGGCCGAGCTTCTGGAGCTCGACGGAAGCTGCTCCTTCGTGGAGATCAGGATCCGCGAGGGCAGGAACCGCCAGGTCCGCAAGATGGTCGAGGCCATAGGCTTCAGGGTGCTGGAGCTTCAGCGCACCGCGATAGGGGAGCTCAGGCTCGGGCGCCTGAAGGAGGGCAGCTACAGAAAGCTCACCCCTGACGAGATCGAGTACCTGAAGAACTGCTAGGCCGGGCTGCCGCAGTATAGAAACAGCTTGAACAAACAGCCCTCTTTTATAAGAAAATTTATGCTCCGGGCCGATACACATAATTTGTAAAAGCGTTTGTTCGTGCAAAACCGAACAGTTTTGCACAGGTCCGGAAGGGCTTGAAAAACCGCGGTTTTTGACCCATTAGAAAGGCTTGGAAGGACTTTTCCACGGGAATTTGCACGATATCCTGTGCAAAACCCTCAGAGCCGGAAAGCGTTGATATATCAACGCGTTCACACTTTGCAAGCCTCGTCAAGACATAAGTTTTGCACAAAAAAAGGGGTCTTTTGCACACGGCGGACAGGCAAACGGACGGGGGGTCCCGAAAAGCCTTGAAATACAAGCTTTTGCACGGGTTTTACACAGACGTGGCGAACAGAAGGCCGCGTACCGAGGACAGCCGGAGGGCGCCGCGGGCGGCGTTCTGAGGCGCAAAGACGAAAGGAACGACATGAAGACCGAGAGGCTCTATCAGAAGGACGTATATCTCAGAGAGGCGCTCTGCGAGGCGGCTGCAGTCTACAGGACGCCCGAGGAGCACGCCGCAGCGGGCATCAAGTTCCGCGAGGGCGCGATGACCGTCGAGCTGGATAGGACGGTCTTCTTCCCCGAGGGAGGCGGACAGCCCTGCGACCTCGGCACCATAGGAGGGCTCAGGGTCCTCGACGTCAAGGAGGACAAGGCGAGCGGCGCGGTCTACCACAGAGTCGAGGCCGGGGAGCTCCCGGAGGGGCCGCTGCTCTGCGTTCTCGACTGGCAGAGGCGCTTCGACCACATGCAGATGCACTGCGGCGAGCACATAGTCTCGGGGCTCTTCCGGAGCGTCTACGGGATCGAGAACCGCGGCTTCCACATGGGCGACGATTACATGACCATAGACATGGCGCCCGGTGAGGACAGCGAAGTGAGCGAAATCACGGACGAGATCGTCCGCGACATAGAGATGAAGGCCAACGAGGCGGTATGGGCGGACCTTCCCGTGAGCACCGTGTACTTCGACACGCGCGAGGAGGCCAACGCGAGCCCCGTCCGCAAGAAGATCAAGTTCGACGAGGACATATCCGTCGTCTTCATCGGGGACAGGGAGGCTCCGCTGGACTGCTGCGCCTGCTGCGGGACCCACGTCTCCGGGACCGGGCAGATCGGCCTCATCACCATACTCAAGGGCGAGAACTACAAGGGCATGCTTCGCCTGACCATGAAGGCCGGCCGCCACGCCGTTAAGGACGCCCTCAGGGACGAGCAGATAATGCTGCGCGTCTGCAGGCGCTACTCCGCCGAGGCTCCCGAGCTTGAAGCCAAGATGGACGCCGCCGAGGCCAAGAACGGCCTCATGCGCAAGGAGCTCTATGACCTCAAGAAGGACATACTCGCCTCCGAGGCGGGGAAGCTGCTCGCGGCCTTCGCCTCGGAGCCGGACAGGCGCTTCGCGGTCTACGAGTATCCCATACTTTCTGCCTCCGACCTTCAGGACCTCGCGCACCTCGTGGAGAAGAAGGCGCCCGGTCTCGCCGCGCTCGTGAGCGGCAAGAGCCCCGACGCTGTCCTCGTTTCCTCGGGTGATCCCGCCTGCGGGCAGCTGGTCCGCGAATACGCCTCCATGTACAAGGGCAAGGGCGGCGGAAACGCCCTGCAGGCGAGGGCGATCTTCGGCTCGAGGGAGGACCTCGCGCTCTTCCTGGACCTGCTGGAGAAGCACCTGCGCCGGTAGCTTCAGCGCCTGGAAGGACGGCGGAACACGCGCTGAGCTCCCCTTAAGGGCGTCCGAAGGCGCCACTTTCGGCACAAAAAGTGCCTGCGAGTCACGCTTCCTGTCAGCTTTCCGGACACTTTTATCTATAACAAATAAGTAAGTCACAAAGGCACGCTTTTCGTTTGTACGCCGGCGAAAAGCGTGTTATTATTATGCGACATCAAATCAGTGAGGAGTTATCGATAAATGGAGATCAAGCAGCTTCAGTCCTTCGTGGCGGTAGTCGAATACGGAAACTTCACCAAAGCGGCGGAAAAGACCTTCACCTCCCAGCCGACCATCAGCACTCACATCAGGGCGCTCGAGGACGAGCTCGGCGAGAAGCTGATCACGAGGGATACCAAGCACATAGAGATCACTCCCAAGGGCCGCGAGCTGTACGAGTGCGCGACCCACATCCTCGACCTTCAGAACAACCTCATACGCCGCTGGCGCGAGGAGAACCACAAGACCATCAACCTCGGCGCGTCCACCGTGCCGTCTGCCTACATACTCCCCGAGATCATGGCCGACTACAGCCTCCAGAACCCCGACGTGAGCTTCACGATCAGCCAGGGGGACAGCGAGGAGGTGGCTGAGGGCCTCGAGAACGGCCTTTACGACCTCGGATTCCTCGGAATAGACTGCTCGGGCGACAAGCTCGACTGCGAGGAGTTCTTCTCCGACGAGACCGTGATCATCACTCCCAACACCGAGAAGTTCCGCGAGATGCAGAGGGCGCCGCAGGTGCCCTACGCCGAGCTACTCAAGGAGCCGATCATCTTCCGCGAGAAGGGCTCGGGCAGCCAGCGCGAGACCGACTACCTGCTGGAGCAGATGGGCTACGCCCAGGACAGCCTCAACATCGCCGCCAGGGTCAACGACCAGGAGACGATCAAGAACCTCGTCGAGGCCGGCGTCGGCATCTCCCTCATGCCGCTCATCGCGATCCGCCACAGGGAGAACAACGGCAGATCCCTGGTCTTCAGGCTCCCCGCCGAGTACTCCGTGCGCAAGTTCTACATCGCCGTCAACCGCAGCTCGATCAAGGGCGAGGCGGTCAAGCACTTCATGAAGTTCGTCAAGCAGAACGCGAGATAGGGCCTTTCGGCATCCCTTATTGAGCCCCGCGGCTCAATGTATAGCTAAAACAGTATGAATACATAACGGGCCCGCCGCTTTCCGGCGGGTCTTTTGCTGCGCCTCCCGCGGCAGTGCTTGAAAGACGGAAAGATTTCGGTTATTCTTTATTCGAAAGAAACAATTTCGGGCGGGCCGCGGAGCGCGGACGCAAAACCAAAAGAAGGAAGGTCGACTCATGAGAAGACAGATGAAAACGCTTATCCTGATCCTGGGCGCGCTGCTCGTATGCGCGCTGCTCTCGGGCTGCACGATGCGTCAGGAGACCATCGAATTCCGCGAGGACGGTAAGATCGTATACATTGCTCAAAATCTGTATGAGGAGAGCAGCTTTGAAAGACACCAGCATACGACCCCGGAGGAGTATTTCGATGTGGACAGCCGCGACGAGCTGACCCATATGGTATTCAACGGAAAAGATTATTACGGCGATCCCGACAACCCGGAGGGGAGGATCTTTGAGGATCTTGAGGGATTAAACACTTATATCCAGAGCGACAATGTATCCAGCGGGATCAAAGCCGAGACGGCCGAAGACGGGACCGTATATCTGACAGTTAAGGCGCCGACGGTCGCGGAGATCATAGCAAATCCGAGCAGCGATCCGGATGAGGAAGACATGCTGACCGCAGTAAACATCATCGACCTGAAGCTCCCCGGTGACGGATGGATCATGGAGGCCGATATCCCCGAAGGGCATGGCGCTTACCTGGAGTTCACCGGCGCGGACCCGAACAGCTTCCGTCTGGCACTGCCCGGAGGAGAGGAGAACTACGATGTCAGTCTCACGATCGCTCTCGACGGCAGAGGAACTCCGATCGAAAACGCAGATCTGCAGATCCCGGCCATATCCGGCGGGATGAGCATAGCGGAGGCAAATGATCAGTTTGAAGCGTCGGGCGAGGACGATGGCGTGGACGGCGAAGGAATGCTGATCACGTGGTTTGTGAAGGATGAGTCCGCGTCCGGCGATGCCGCCTGGACGCAGATGGAAGAGGACAGCGTTCTTGAGGAGGGAACGGAATATAAGGTCCGGGTCACGATCCCCGCGAAGCCCGGCTTCAGATTTGCGGAGGACGCCGTTGTCACGCTCAACGGTGATGAAGAGGGTTTCTCGTCTGACATCAGCGCGAGGACGGTCACAATAGAAGCCGAGCTCGGCGGAAGTGACGCCGAACTGGTGGAGAAGGTGAATATAACGTTCAACGCTTTCCCTGAAGATGCAAACGTCGGAGGACTCATCTGTTCTGTCAAGGTGATCGCCCCGAGCGGCAATCCGTTCATGGGAGCATCGATCTACGTGGCGCTGGACGAAAGCAGGCTTTCGCTCAACGATACACTCGTTCCCGGGCAGCAATACGGCATACATATCAATGCCCTGGTCCGTGAAGGCTATTACCTTGACCCTGAAAAGACCGTCGTGACCGTAAACGGCCTGCCGATAGACGACTGGGAATTCCACGGGAAGGGTTCGGATGCTTCGCTCGAGGCCATGATATACTTTGTATATTCGCTTCCTGTCTCCGGCGACGTCAATCTGGACGGAGCGGTCGACGCCAGAGACCTGACCGCGCTGGCCAGGCACATAGCGAACATAGAGACCTTCCCTCCGGGCTCGCAGAATATGGCCAACGCCGACCTGACGGGTGATGGCAACGTCAGCGCCCCGGACCTCACGAAGCTCGCCAGAAGGGTGGCGAACATCGAGTGATATGAGTATTTGAGGAGGAACAGGGAATGAAAAGACAGATCAAAGCCCTCGCGCTGATCCTGGGCGCGCTGCTCGTATGCGCGCTGCTGTCGGGCTGCGCCCTGACGTCCTACGGCGTCGATTTCAAGGACGACGGCAGCGTGGGATTCCTTCTGGAGAGCTATACGCCGGAAAGCCTGATCGCCGAGAACGGCGAGACTCCCGAGCAGTTCTTCGCCGATGAGATCGCGGAGGGAGCGCAGCTCAAATCGATAGAATTCAGCGGCGAGACCTACTGGGCAGTGGAGACGGAGCCGCTGAGTTTCGGGGATACGGCTGAGTTCAAGGAATACATAGAAGACTTCGACGGCGTCAGCGTCAGCTACGAGGGCTCCGGCGCCGGCAGAAGGATCGCCACCGTGACCGTAACGGTGCCTCCGGTCACCGATGAGATCGGGGAAGGCGAGGATGCCGAGAGATCGGCCGAGCTCGCGGACAAGTTCGCTACGCGCCTTGACGTCAGCTTCCCCGGGAACCTGATCTACGCTCCCGAGGATTTGGACGACCGCGGCGGCACCGTGAAGATACATCCCGACGGAAAGGGCGTCACCATCATAACCAGGCCCGACAGCTCCGAGCCCTATGACGTGACCGTATCCGGCTTCATAGGCGCCGAGCCGGAGGGGATCACAGAGATCAGCTTCGAGCTGCCCGTACCCAGGGCGGGCATGAGTCCGGACTATCCCGACGCTTCGTCCCTCAAGTTCAAGGGCGGAAGCGCGAGATCCGTGGGCGCGCAGTGGTTCGTGCTCCCGGAGGACGCGGATCGGACGGATCCGGACAGCTGGGAGGAGTTCGACGGGACCTTCGAGGAGGGCGGAGTCTACGGCTTCCAGATGTTCCTGGAGGCGGATGAGGACTCGGTCTTCAGGCCTTCGGCGAAAGCCTACGTGAACGGCGAGGAGAGCTCGCAGATCCCGTTCCCGCTGGTCCGCGACCGCACCCACGCCTGGGTCTTCGCCAGCTTCGAGGGCGACGAGGAACCGAAGGATCCCGCTGAGGAAGGAGAGCAGACCATACCCTTCATCGACGTGAAGAAGGACGATTACTTCTACGACGCTGTGGAATGGGCTTACTTCTCCGACCCGCAGGTGACGAACGGCATATCCGAGACCGTGTTCGGCCCCTACGAGACCTGCACCAGAGGCCAGGTGGTGACCTTCCTCTGGAGAGCGAGGGGCTGCCCCGAGCCGGAGGCCATGACGAGCTCCTTCAAGGACGTAAAGGACTCCGACTACTTCTTCAAGCCTGTGCTATGGGCAGTGGAGGAAGGTATCACCAACGGCACCGCCGAGGACGAGTTCACGCCGGGCCAGACCT
>JAEENW010000231.1 GCA_016283945.1 Bacillota bacterium | reverse complement strand
TACCGAGCGACAGGACCCGCTCACAGTCTTATGAGCGGGTGGCGCGAGGAGGGGCATCCACACGTCCGAGGAGCGCCTGCACCGCAGGATGTGGGGATACCGAGCGGCAGGACCCGCTAGCAGCCTTATGCGCGGGTGGCGATCGGCAGGACCCGCACACAGTATTATAGTTTTATCAGCAGATCAGCAAAGGAGAACGAGATGTCAGTTCAGTACACCATCAAGCACGTAGGTATCAACAGCAAGAACGAGGCCGAGGCCCGTCAGACCGCGGAGCTGCTCTGCAGGCTTTTCAACGTGGAGATCACCGCCGACGCCCCGAACAACCTCTTCGCGGGTACGATCTTCGAGGTCATGAAGCACGACAGGACCGGAAAGAACGGCCACTTCGCGCTGCAGACTCCGGACCTCGAGGCCGCAATGGAGGACCTCGCCTCCAAGGGCATCACCTTCAAGGAGGAGACCATCAAGAGGGATGAGAACGGAAAGATCACCTTCGTATATCTCGTCCAGGAGGTCGCGGGCTTCGCGATCCATCTGACAGTATAGGGCGCGCCGCGCTTACAGGAGAGCATCATGAGCAAGAGAACGTTCCCGGAGCTCCCGAGGACATCGATAGGCTTCTTCCCGACGCCGCTGCACAGGCTTGACCGCATCAGCGAGCAGACCGGCTACGACGTCTGGATCAAGCGCGACGATTTCACTGGCCGCAATCTCTACGGCGGCAACAAGATCCGCAAGCTCGAGTTCCTCATGGGCTACGCGCTCGCGCAGGGCTACGACTACGTGATCACCTACGGCGCGACCCAGTCGAACCACGCTATGCAGACCATCACCGCGGCAAGGATCTGCGGGCTCGAGCCCATAGTCTACCTCACGAGCATAGTCGAGCCCGATCCGGCCGACGCGCGCGCCAACCTGCTGCTCGACTCGATCTACGGGGCTGAGGTGCACATCATCCCCGAAGGCAGCGACCCGCACAGCTTCTCCGCGCCGCGCATAGCGGAGCTCGAGGCGCAGGGACACAGGGTCTACGACGTCCCCGTCGGCGGTTCCAACGAGGTCGGCATCTGCGGCTATGTGAACGGCTATCTGGAGCTGCTTGAGCAGATGAAGGCCATGGGTAAGCACATGGACTATCTCTTCACGACCACAGGCTCGGGCGGGACCCTCGCTGGACTCGCCGCGGGCAGGAAGTTCGCGGATGACGACGCCGTGATCACCGGCTTCCTCGTGGGGCTCAAGGACGATCACTACAAGGAGAGGGTCGCCGGGCTCGCGAACAGCGCGCTGGACCACATGGGAGCCTCGGACGTGCGCGTCTCCCCGGACGACTTCGAGACCGACGACGGCTACGTCGGCGAGGGCTACGAGATCCCCTCAGCCGCCGGCACCGCCGCGATCAGGCGCCTCGCGCGCTATGAGGGCATACTCACCGACCCGGTCTACTCCGGCAAGGCCCTGAGCGGCATGCTGGACTATCTGGACAGAAAAAAGCTGCCCGAGGGCAGCACCGTTGTCTTCCTGCACACCGGCGGAACGACCGCGCTCTTCGCGGAACACGCTATCGTCGGCCCGGTGGGGGAGGAGGCTTAAGTCCCGAATACGCGCGGGATCCGCGGCGCTCGTCGTCCGGCGCAAGTCCCGCGGATGATCTGTGATAAAAAAGGAGCCTCCGGCTGGGGGCTCCTTTTGCTGCGCTTATCATGTTATGCCTTATACCCGCGGCAACGCGCTTCAGTCTGCGCGGCGAGGCAGGGGCGTCCGGGCAGGCGCTTATCTCCTGACGTTCTTCTCCCAGATGACCCAGAGGCCCTTGAGGAGCAGGTCGGGATCGAGGACTATGTCCTTCCTGCGGCAGAGCGGCGTGACCACGCCGGCGAGGCCGCCGGTCGCGACCACGGCGCAGGGCTCGCCTATCTCGGCTTCCATCTTGTCTATCATGCCGTCAAGCATGCAGGCCGCTCCAATGACGGCTCCGCTCTGCATTGAGTCGACGGTGTTGGTGCCGATGCTGTGCCTGGGCGCCGCGATGGGCACCTTCGGGAGCAGCGAGGCTCCCCCCGCGAGCGCGTCGAGCGAGAGCACTACTCCCGGCGCTATGGCGCCGCCTAGGAAGCTCCCGTCGGGGGCGATGGCGGAGAGGGTGGTCGCGGTTCCCATGTCTATGATGATCATGGGCGGCTTGATATCCGCGAGCGCGGCTACGGCGCCGACGACCATGTCGCTGCCGAGCTGGGCCGGGTCGTCGATCTTGATGTTGAGCCCGGTCTTCAGGCCGCTTCCGACGGTCAGCACCTTCCTGATGCCTATCACTCCGAGCGCGGATTTGAGGGTGTCGGTGATCGCGGGCACGACGGACGAGATGATCGCGCCCTCGGCGGAGCCGAAGTCCACTCCGTTGAAGTCGAGGGCGCTCTTGACCGCGAGCGCGTACTCGTAGACGGTGCCTGAGCGGTTCGTCGTGATGCGGGCAGAGCTCTCGATCCGGCCTTCGTCTATGCTTCCGATGACTACGTTGGTGTTGCCGACGTCGATGGCGATGATCATTTTGTCCTCCTTGTAAAAAGGCCGGGCGCCCCCTGAGGGGGTGTCCGGCTTGAGCTCAATACTATTCGGAGAGAACGGCCTTGGCCTTCCTGCCGGAGCCGATGTTGATCAGCCTCACGATGACGGGGCAGAGCAGCAGGTTTACCGCCAGCTCAAAGAAGAAGTTCCCGCCGATGAGGTAGAGGAAGATGAACCTGGTAACGCCCATGCTGCCCCCCGCCAGCTCCTGAACGAGCGGGATGAAAAAGAGGTAGCAGCCCAGGGTGAAGAGGCCGGTGTTGACGATGGGAGCGGTGATGGCCGCCGCGGCCGCGGGGAGCATCCCGCCGCGCCAGGCGAAGGCCTTGTAGGCGAGTCCCGCACAGAGTCCCGCGAGGGCGCCCTTGGCGAGCACGGTCACGATGGTCCCGAGCGGATTGAAGCCCAGGAAGAGCCCCGCGTCGCCCGAGATCAGCACGGTCAGTCCGAAGACCAGGCCGAGCCAGAAGCCGCCGCCGACTCCGTAGAGCGCCGCGCCGACCACTATGGGCACGAGCACCAGGGAAACTGAGAAGGTTCCCAGATGAATAAAACTGCCAAGAAGCTGCAGGACTACAACTATGGCCGTAAACAGGGCCAGTCCCACGAGCCGCTTGGTCTTCTCGGATCTTGTCTGCATATTCATTTACCTCCTTGCTGTTGCTCCGGACTATTCCGGATGCAGCGCAATACGACACAGCTATATTAACACAAAGAAACACCGAATCAAGTCCTGATCCGGTGTTTTTTATGAGCTTTTTATGAAGCGCCGCGCCTGCCGCGGGCGCCGTCCGAGTGACGCCGGCATGGCGCCGCGCTCTACTTCACCTCGCAGCCGGCCTGCCTTATCGCCTCGAGAGCGAGCTCGAGGGTCGGGTCGGTGTTGGGATATTCCAGCCTGTACATGTCGAAGGCGGGCGGGAGCTCGGTGCAGCCGAGCACGAGGGTCTGGGCGCCGCGCGCCAGAAGCTTCTCGCAGATCTCGCGGAAGCGGGCTGTGGGATAGTTCTCGTCGCCGGCCTTGATTCCGTCGTAGATCACGCGCATGACCTCGGCCTGATCCTCGGGATCGTCAGGGACGAGCATATTGATGCCGCTCTTCTCGAAGCAGTCCTGGTAGAGGCCGGTCGCTATGGTCCCGTCGGTCGCGAGCAGGCCGACCGTGCTCATGCCGCGCTCCGCTATCCTCTGAGCGGTGATCCTGATCATGTGGAGCACCGGGATGTCCACGGACTCCGCTATGGCGTCGTAGAAGCCGTGCGCGGTGTTGCAGGGGATTATCAGCAGCTCCGCGCCTATGCTCTGAAGGCGCCTCGCGCTCTTCACGAGCTCGGGCGTGGGGTCCTCTCCGCCGGAGAGCAGGGCTGCGGTGCGGTCCGCAATGTCGGTGTTCGAGTCTATGCAGACTCTCGGATGCTGCTGGTCGGAGAGCGCCTTCGTGTGCACGGTTATCTTGTTGAAGATGTCGACCGTGGCGAGCGGTCCCATTCCGCCTATGATGCCTATGACTTTGCCGGCCATTGGAGCCTC
>JAEENW010000230.1 GCA_016283945.1 Bacillota bacterium | reverse complement strand
GAGCACCTCGCCCTCGTCCGGGGTCTCGAAGCCCGCGATGATCCTGAGGGTCGTGGTCTTGCCGCAGCCCGACGGTCCGAGCAGGGTGACGAACTCGTTGTCCCCTATCTCGAGGTCGATGTTCGATAGCACCTTCTCGCCGTCGAAGCTCTTGCTTATGTTTTTGAGTTCAAGAATGGTGTTCTTCAATTCCTTCTCCCTTCCTCAGAAGCCCCAGGCAGCGGCGCATGTCCTCCGGCAGTCCGGCCGTAAGGACCAGGCGCTCGGCGCTCACGGGGTGAGTGAATTCCAGGCGGCAGGCGTGAAGGGCCTGCCTCGGCATATATGCGGGATCCTCCCAGAATCCGAAGAGCTGAGCGTAGAGCTCATCTCCTAAAAGAGGGTGTCCGATGTGGGTCATGTGCGCCCTGATCTGATGGGTGCGGCCGGTCGCGGGGCTTATCCGGACCAGGCTGAAGCCTCCCATGGCGCGGTCGCAGGGACCGAGGCTGATCACAGAGCCTTCCGCGGGGAAGCTCTCCAGCGTCTCAAAGCGCGTGAGCGAGGGATAGCCGTCCTCCCTGACCGCCCTCCTCGCCTTGTGGCGCGGGTCGCGCCCGAGCGGGGCGTCTATCTCGCCGCTTGGCGGCGTTAGGCCGTGCACTATGGCCTCGTATTGCTTCTTAAAGTCCCCGGCGGCCATAGCGCGCACCAGAATATCCTGCGAGTGAGGATCCTTGGCGGCGACGACTATGCCGGAGGTGTTCCTGTCGAGCCTGTTCACGAAGTGAGTGCTGTAGCTCTCGCCCCGGGAGGCGGCGTGCCAGAGGACCGCGTTCAGCAGGGTCCCCTCCGTGTAGCCCTTCGTGGGATGGACGACCATTCCGGCCGGCTTGTTTACGGCGAGTATCCAGTCATCCTCGTATATGACGTCTATGGGGATGTCCTCAGCCCCTGCCGCGCTCTCCTCCTCGGGAAAGACGGCGCTGAGGACGCTGCCCGCCCTGCCCCGCGTCCTGACGGGGACGGGCTCTCCGTCCAGCAGGAGCTGCCCGGAGAACTTGACGCGCTTGACCATGCGCGAGGAGAAGCTCAGGCGCCTTCTCAGGATCTCGCCGAGAAAGAGCTCCTCGTCCTCAGGGCTCAGAACGTATTCGAGCCGCTTCATAGCGAGAACTTGTCCTTGACCTTGCCCCAGAAGTCGTAGTCTCCCCTGCGCACTATGCTCACGCACTGCCCGCTGAGGCTTACGGCTATGCGCTCCAGATCCTCGACGGGGTTGGAGTTGCCGTCGGCCACGACCAGGGCCTTGCTAAGGGTCCTGCCCTCGGGGGTGACGATGAAGTCGCACTGCGGGGGTATGATGATGCCCGAGCTGAGCGACCTGTAGCTCGCGGTGTTCATGGGCGCGATCGGGGCTATCTGGAGCAACTCCGCCCTGGGGTCGACTATGCCTCCGCCTACGGAGTAGTTGTAGGCCGTCGAGCCCGCGGCGCTGGAGATGACGAGGCCGTCTCCGCTGAACTGCTCCACGAAGCTCTCGCCGACGTAGAGCCTGAGGTGGACTATGCCGGAGGCGTTGCGCCTTATGACTATGTCGTTCAGCGCGCGGTAGACGCGCTCGCCCCCGCCGGAGCGGACTCTCGCCTCGACGAGGCGGTGCTTCTGAATGCTGTAGCCTCCGCTCTTTATGAGTTCGATAAAGCTCCCGGGCTCGCTGTCCGAGAATTCCTGGAAAAACCCGAGGTGGCCGGTGTTGATGCCGGCTATGGGAAGCTCGGGAAAGCTGTGCTCCCTGAGCATCCTGAGCAGGGTCCCGTCCCCTCCTACGCACACCGCCATGTCCGCCTCAGCAGGGGTGCGGACTATGGAGAGCCCCGCCTCGCGGGCGGCCTTCTCGAGGGCCGGAAGGAGGTTCTGAGATTTCTGAGACCTCGCTCCGTAAATGAAAAGCTTCTCTGTCAACTTTCGCTCCGTGGTACAAAAACTATCATCCATTGAACAGTTATTTTATCACATTTGTCCAATCCTATCAATGATAGAATGGAGGCCGCGCGGCGCGGCGTAAGGCAGCGGGATCCGCTCTTCCGCTAAGCCCGCATAGACACGGAGCTCTTTTTGGAATATAATAATTTGGATATTTTTTGAGGAAGGTCAAGCTATGGACAACCGCCCTATAGGCATATTCGATTCGGGACTCGGCGGGCTCACCTGCATAGGTCCCATCGCCAAGGCGCTTCCCGGAGAGAGGATACTCTACTTCGGCGATACCGCGCGCACACCCTACGGCTCCAAGAGCCGCGAGACGGTATGCGAGTTCGCGCTGCAGATAGCGGACTTCCTCGTCAAGAACGACGTCAAGATGCTCGCGATCGCCTGCAACACCATCTCGGCTACCGCCCTTCCGCTGCTGCAGGAGAGCTATCCCGAGATCCCGGTCGTCGGGATCATCGAGCCAGCCGCCAGCGAGGTCGCGCGCCGCTGCACCAAGGCCAACTCCATCGGCATCATAGGCACCAAGGTCACGGTCAAGACCCGCGCCTACGAGAGAGCCATACACAGCATCGATCCGGGGCTCAGGGTCTATCAGAGCGCCTGCCCCGCCTTCGTGCCCCTCATCGAGGAGGGTATCATCGAGAGCGACATCATGGACAGCCTGATACGCTACTATCTGGACGACTTCGTCGCCTATCACAGGCTCGACACCCTGGTCCTCGGCTGCACGCACTACCCCCTCATCAAGGAGAACATCTCGAGGATCTATCCTCAGCTGACCATAATCAACCCCTCGGACTGCCAGGCCGGCGCCGTGGAGAAGGCTCTGCGCGAAAACGACCTGCTCGCGGACGCGACCGCCAAGGAGAGCACCTTCTTCGCCAGCGACCTCTCCGAGAATTTTATACACATGGTTGACAGAATCATCACAGAGAACGAATACAATATCGCCATAAGGAAGTTTTAGTTACGGAAATGGACAGAGAGAGATTATTCGCGCTGCTTGAGATCGACGATCCCGCCGACCTCGACTATTTCGAGCAGTTCGCCGAGCTCATCGAGTGCGACGAGTACATAGACAGCGAGCTCTTCGCCGAGGCGCTCTCGGGCATAAGGGCCGAGTCTGCCGGCGAGATAGCCGAAAACTACATGGAGGAGCTCGGAAAGCACCTTCCCGACAACGGGGACGACCTCTTCGCCCTGATCGACCAGATCGAGGACAGGCTGCTGCTCCTGGCGGCAGACATAGACGACGATCCGAGCGCGAGGAGCCGCTTCTGCGAGGAGCTGTTCAGATTCCGCGAGTGGTACAACGACCCGGACGGAGCCCTGGTCGACGGCAGGCCCTGCAGCATCAGAGACGCCGTGACCTTCTCCCGCGAGGAGAAGCTCGGCGCTGAAAAGAAGTCCTACGATTTCAGCGCGAGCCTCGGCTACGAGCTCAAGGAGCTCTCAATGGGTCTTGGAAGCTACAAACAGGTGGATATACTCGAGGATCCGGAGGACGATAAGCTATGAACAGGGTCATAGTCACTGAGAGCACGGGCACTATTAAGTCGCTCGCGAGGCAGATGCTCTCCGGCCGCTGGAAGGAGGCCATCGCGGTCTTCTTTATGTTTTACGCGGTCGTGAACATACCGAGCATCATGATCAACATGCTCTCAAGCTCGATGTTCCTGATCAGGCTCGCCGGAATGTACGGCCTGCTCATACAGGGACCGCTCAACATGGGCCTCGCCTACTACTTCCTGAAGCTGTTCAGGAGGCAGCCGGCCGGAGTAGAGAGCCTCTTCATGGGCTTTGGATACTTCTTCAAGGCCTTCTCGATGTACATCGTGATGACGATCAAGATCTTCCTCTGGACGCTCTTCTTCGTTATCCCCGGGATCTACGCCGCGATCACCTACAGCATGGCCTGGTTCATACTGGCAGACGACCCGAACAAGGGCATCAACCAGTGCATGTTCGAGAGCGCTGTCATGATGCGCGGCAACATCCTCAAGTACATACTGCTCAGGCTCAGCTTCATAGGCCTCAGGATACTGGCCGACCTCCCCTCGATGATAAGCGAGTACCTGTTCAACCCGCAGGTGAAGCAGATGGCGGTCCTGAGCACAGGCCCGCTCACCGCGGAGCAGTACGTCGAGTACATGAGAAGCTACTACATGCTGCCGATCTCCAGGCTGCTGACAGTTTTGATGATCTTTGTGGAGATCTACGAGATGACCTCGCAGGCCTGCTTCTACGACATCGCGGGAGGCGAACTCGCCGTAAGCTACAGCGAAGAGTAAGTACAGATGAGACCCGAAAGCAAGAAACTCAAAGAGTATATCAAGACGCTCGAAGACGCCGGGCTGCTCGTAAAGACCGCATTAGGCGAAGACGGCGCCGGCCTGGCGGACAGCGGCGTGAACTACTTCAGCTACGACTCCAGGGACGTGGAGCCGGGCACCCTATTTCTCTGCAAGGGAGCGGGCTTCAGGGAGGAATACCTGAGGGCAGCGGCGGAGGCTGGCGCGTCGGTCTGCGTCGCCGAAAAGGACTTCAGCGGAGTCCTGCCCTGCCTCGTCGTGAGCGACGTGCGCAAGGCCATGGCTCTGCTCGCGAGGGACTACTACGGTGAACCGCAGAAGGCATTCACCCTTGTGGGACTCACCGGAACCAAGGGCAAGAGCACCTCGCTCTACTACCTCAAGGCCATAGCGGAAGCCTATGCCGCCGAGACCGGCAAGGGTCCTTTCACCTACCTTTCGACCATTGACACCTTCGACGGGATCGAGTTCTTCGAATCCCACCTCACCACCCCCGAGGCTCCCGAGCTGCAGAAGCGCTTCTTCAACGCGGCCTCGGCGGGCAGCTTCGCCATGGGCATGGAGGTCTCCTCCCAGGCGCTCAAGTACGACAGAGTGCTAGGCGTGAGCTTCGATATAGCGAGCTTTTCCAACTTCAGCCCCGACCACATCGGAAGCACCGAGCATCCGGACGCCGACGACTATTTCAATTCCAAGATAAAGATCTTCGCCCAGAGCCGCATGGCCGTGATCGACCTCGATACCGACAGGTGCGCCGAGGTCATAGCCGCGGCGGAGAGCTCAAAGACCCTTAAAAAGATCGTCTACGTGGCCTCCTCTCCGGAAGAGAGATGCGGGAGAAAGCCATCTATGTACACCGGGAACGTCCGCAAGGAAGGCGGCCTGATCCGCTTCGACCTGATAAAGGACGGCGAACGCTTCGCGGACATAAGCCTTTCGATGCCCGGCCTCTTCAACGTGGAGAACGCCCTCATCGCCTGCGCGATCGCGGACGCTATGGGCATTCCAGCGCGCTTCATGGAGAGCGCCCTGCCCTCGGCCAAAGCGGCCGGACGCATGGAGGTCTTCGAGAACAGAGAGCGCGGGCTCACCGTGATCGCCGACTACGCCCACAACTACCTGAGCTTCGAGAAGCTGCTCAAGTCCCTGCGCGAGGAATACCCCGGGCAGCGGATCGAGATACTCTTCGGCTGCCCCGGCGGCAAGGGCTACCAGAGGAGGGTCGACCTCCCCAAGGCGGCAGCCGAGTTCGCCGACTTCGCGTGGATAACCGAGGAGGATCCCGCCTTCGACGACGTCTCCGAGATCTGCGACCAGGTGCTCGAGAACCTCGAGAGCTTCGGAGGCTCCGGACGCGTGATCGAGGACCGCGCCCTCGCGATAGAGACCGCTATCAGGGAAGCCGTCCCCGGCACAGTGCTCGTCCTCGCCGCCAAGGGCCGCGAGAAGTACATGCACCGAGGAAACGACTACGTTCCCATAGAGTCCGACGCCGAGCTCGCCGAAAGGCTGGTGTAGAGGCGTTCCCGGCAGCCTGGACGCGGTTCTGCCCGCTGCAGCCGCCGGGCGGCAGGAAAAGCAAATCAAAAGCGCTCCCCGTACGCGGAGAGCGCTTTTTGCGTCCTTATGATATCCCTGTTTCCGCATCGCATGAGATCGGCGGATTTCACGCCGCATAAGACGGCGGTTTCCGCACCGCAGCCTGCGCAGCGCCTATACCAGCGCGTACCAGTACGGGAAATGCGCCACAGTCCCCATGATGAAGCTCACGATCCTGTACATCGGCCCGGAGAGCAGCATGCTCGGCACGTTGAACACTATCATGAGCATGAGTATGAGCGTGCTGTTCGCGAACACGAAGGTGTAGAACTGAGTGCCCCAGAGCCTGAATATGTCCACGACTATCCCGAAGCCGTCGAGCGGCGGCACGGGGAGCAGGTTGAAGAGCATGAGCGAAACGTTGACGATAACGACGTCGACCAGAACGCCGCCGGTCGTGAGGCCGATCGAGCTCCTGAAGAAGCCCGGGGAGAAGCGGTATATGAGCCCGAGGACTATCCCCGCGAAGAGCGCGATGAGGAAGTTCATGCAGACCCCTGCTATGCCGACGAGTATGCTGTCCCTTCTGCGGTTCCTGAAGTTCGAGGGATTGATCACGACGGGACGCCCCCATCCGAAGTGGATGAAGACGAGATAGATAAGGCCCATCGGGTCGATGTGAGCTCTCGGGTCGAGCGTCACCCTGCCCTGGTAGAGCGGGGTGTTGTCGCCGCAGAGGGTCGCGACCTTCGCGTGGGCGAACTCGTGGAAGGACAGCCCTATGACGATGCCGGGGATCATGGTCAGAGTCCCTGAGAACCATGAAACGAGGCCCCCGACGCCGCCTCTCATGAACGCGCTGACCGGGCCCAGATACAGCAGTATCAGGGCCATTATCATGAACGTTC
>JAEENW010000229.1 GCA_016283945.1 Bacillota bacterium | reverse complement strand
AAGCCGGAGCTGGAGCTCATAGAATAGAGCGCGGCAGGAGCGCAAAAGCGCCTCGCGTGGATGCGAGGACTCCGCCGGAAAAGGATCGCGCGGTGAGCAGGCCAGACCGGAAGTGAATACAAAAACACAAGTAAACGCCCGTTTTCGCGAACGGGCGTTTACTTTATGTTTTCCTCATGATATCAAGGCTTTCGGGGCGTTATCCTACTCCCCTTTGACATGGCGGACTCCGTCTCCGTAGATGGTCGTCCAGTCGTTCTTCATGGATACGGGCACCCAATCGAACTCCTCGCAGAGGCTGTACATCTTCTCCGCCTTGGACAGGTTTCCGTTCTCGCGCTCAAGGTCGTCGCAGCAGAGCATGAAGGCGAGCGACCTGTAGGGGTTGCCGCTGGTCACGTACTCCGCCATGCTGCTGTCGCCCGTGCTGTTTCCAAACGACAGCACCGGCTGCTGGCCGATCTCCTGCATGATCACGGAGACCTTGTTCATCTTGAGGTTCTTGATCATGAACTCGCCGCCGAGCACGAGCTCCTCGCCGTCCGCGAACACGTAGTTGAGTCCCGGTGTATCGCCCTGATTGTTCGAGACGATGGTCTCGTCGGAGCCGATGATCTGGCGCTTGGGGATGTCGAGCAGGCCGCCGTCGACGATGCCGCGCACGATCAGGCGGTCTGTCCCGCTGACGATGTAGACGGTGAAGCCGTTATCCTGCAGGTACTCGACGACCTGGACCATCGGCAGGTAGAAGCCGCCGCCCCTGTTCATGCCCTCGTAGCC
Source organism: Bacillota bacterium (assembly GCA_016283945.1). Lineage (GTDB taxonomy): Bacteria > Bacillota > Clostridia > Peptostreptococcales > Anaerovoracaceae > RGIG2707. The sequence continues at coordinate 1,448 of JAEENW010000229.1, read as the reverse complement.
GGGCATGGGGAGCCTCTTGAATTCCTGGATGTAGTCGTTGAACCCGGAGAGCGTCATCCCCGCGAAGGAGGAGGCGATCGCCTTGCCGTGATCGACCTCGAGCCCGCTGAAGGAGGCTCCGGTCCTGTTCTGCTCGACGATCTTGTTCGCGACCTCCTTCTCGAAGTCGGAGGCCTTATCGATATAGTCGGGATCCTCGAGCACGCGGTGAACGAGCAGGGTGTAATCGAAGTAATTCGGGTCGGTCTCGCAGAAGAGCGTGCCGTCCAGATCGAAGACCGCGACGCGGTCCTTCACGGGGATGAAGTCCTCTCCGTCCTCGTCGGTGACCGCCTCGATGTAGGCGGTGAGCGCCTCAGCCGCACCGGAGCCCTCGGTCCACAGCGAGAGCGGACCCTGAGCCGCGGGCCCGGTCTCAGCCCCGGCCTGTTCGCCCCCGGCGGGCGCGGTCCCGCTCTGCGCTTCCCTCGCCTTGTCCATGCGCATCAGCACGGCCGCGGCCTGCGCGCGGGTGAGTATGCCCTGCGGATCTAGCCTGCTGCCGTCGCCCCGGAAGACCAGAAGCTGAGCCCTGGTGAGCTGTCCGTCCGGCGAGAACGTGGTCTCGCCCGTGCCCGACGTAATTCCCTTCGAGTAAGCGTAGTACACAGCCTCCTCGAACCATGCGCCGTCCGGGACATCGGTGAAGGGATGAGCCGTCTCCGCCGCGAAGGCCGGGACCTGCAGGAGCAGGGCCAGAGCCAGGATCAGAGCCGGCAGCATTCTGTATCTATTTCTTTCAGATCTCATGGAACAGTTCTCCTTGTCCGCGTCCGCGCGCCATATCATCTGCGCGAAACGCGTTGATCTACCATTGTTCATCGTCTATCGGCGATCATGCCTGCAAAAGGCCGGAGTCCGCTTCTTCCGCAGCCTCCCGCCGATCTGAACTCCCTATTCTCCCTGATCGGGCAGCTTCTCGAAGACCAGATCCTCCCCTTCTGACTTGTCGTCATGCCAGGTGAAGGAGGAGCCGTCCGGAGCGAAGGTGATGCTTCCGCTGCCGTCCTCGTAGACGGTCTTTTCCTCGATAACGTCCCCGTTGCTGTCGTAGACGACGTTCTTCATGGGAGCGTTCTCATAATCAAAGCCCATCGTGTCCTCGTCGACCTGGCCGGCGAAGATCCACTCGCTCGCCTCGCTCGCGCTGTTCGCCCAATGGATGCTGACGAACACCGAGTCGCCGAGGACCTCGACCTCAGCGCCCGGCCTGCCGGCGCTGTAGGAGCCGTTCAGGACCTCGAGCGGATCCACGTAATCCTCGTCGACGTCGAACACGGCTACGAAATCGGAATCCTCGCCGACCTCGACCGTGATCTGGGGCTCCGTCGAGATGTCCTCGCCGTTCTTCGTCCACTTCACGAACTTCCAGCCCTTATCGGGATAGGCCAGTATGGTGTAGGTCGTCG
>JAEENW010000228.1 GCA_016283945.1 Bacillota bacterium | reverse complement strand
TATATAATACTGCGTGAAAAATGATGTGTACCGGCCCTTCGGGCCTTGTTCAAGTGATGTGCCCTGCCGCGCGCCCCGCAAAGCCGGAAGCGCCGCGCCCGGGGAGGAAAGGAGTCCCTCATGGCCAACCCTGCCGCTTACCTCATACACGAAGACCAGAAGCGCACCGCCGAGACCCTTAAGGACGTGCTCGGGGACGGCAGCTTCTACACCCTCGAGTACCTCTCGGATTACAGGCTCGGCGATGTGCTCTCCTCGGGAGCCTCAAACGGCGACGAGCTGAAGAGCGTGCTCTCGAAGCTCCTGATCGCGGACCGCCTCCCCGCCCCCTCCTTCGGCGCAGGCTGCAGCGCCTTCATCGCGAAGAATCGGGAAGGCCACGTGATCGTCGGGCGCAACTACGACTTCACCCACGAGCTGAGCTCGATGCTCGTGCGCACATGCCCGGAGGGCGGCTATAAGTCCATGGGCATGATAGACCTGGGCTTCCTAGACATCGGGCCGGGTCAGCTCTCGGACGGGAAGACCGATCTCAGCCCCCTCATGATGATGCCCTACATGACCCTCGACGGGATCAACGAGCGCGGCTTCTTCATCGCCGTGCTGCAGCTCAGAGGCGTCGAGACCCATCAGGACACTGGAAAGACGAAGATCATGACGACCACCGCCATACGCGCCGTGCTCGACAGAGCCGCAACCGTAGGCGAGGCAGAGGAGATATTCAGGTCCTACGACATGCACACCGCCCGCGAGAAGAACGACTACCACTTCTTCGTCGCGGACCGCAGCGGCGCCTCAGCTGTCTTCGAGTACTATAACAACGAGTTCAACGTCATCAGGACCGACTGCGTGACCAACTTCATGATGTCCCCGGGAGCGAGGAAGCGCGGCGGAGGCAAGGAGCGCTTCAGGATCATCGATTCTGTGCTCCGCTACCGCAGCGGCTCGCTCGAAAAGGACGAGGCCATAGACACCCTGAGGCTGGTGAGCCAGCCCTACCCGCCCAAGGGAAAGAGCAACACCCTCTGGTCCGCGGTCTACGACCTCACGGACGGGACTCTGGAGCTCGCCACCGGGCGCAGGTACGGGGAGCCGATGAGCTTCAGGCTGTAGGCTCAGCGCAGTTCATCCCTGCTTCTGCTTTGCCTGCCGGGACTGCGCCATTCCTGCGCCGTCTTGCCGGGAACAGCTATGCGCAACCACAGGTTGCGGAAACGCAAAAAAGGGTTGGTAGAAAAAGCGCGGTTCGAGCATTATGCTCCTTTTAAAAGGAGGATGACGATATGAGTTTTGGAGAAAACCTGCAGACGGTACGCAAGAAGAATCAGCTCTCTCAGGAGGGACTGGCGGAAATGCTGGGTGTGAGCAGACAGGCCGTGTCAAAGTGGGAGCTGGGAGAAGGATATCCCGAAGTCGATAAGCTTGTGGTCCTGTCTAAAAAGCTGAACATTTCACTGGACAGCCTGCTGGGCGGAGAATATGCGCCGACCGCTTCCGAAAACGGTAAGGCTTCGGGTATGATCAGGATCGTCTCACCGAATGAAGGGGTGATCGTCAGCGTATCAAAGGTGACCCGTTCACAGCAGTTCAAGGGCCTCAGGAACAGCCCCAAATACGCTCTGTTTGCTACAGACGGGAATGAGATGTCCTTTTGGGGGGCGCAGAATACATTTCTCGCCTGGTACAGAGACCTTGACGATGTAACAAATGAGATCGCTGAGATACAGAACGCATTGAACGCGGGGGCTGCGTCCTATACTCTGCAGTACAGCGTTAAATGCAGACAGAACCTGTTCAGGACGATAGAGGAGTGATCTGTTGACTCCCGATCCATCGGGATCGCCGAACCTGATATTGACCTGTAAAAAAGCCGGAGACTGACACGCGGATCAGTCTCCGGCTCTTATCTTTTTTGATCCAGGCTCTATCTCAGCACGTACCCGAGCGGGTCGTGGATGACGACCTGGGTGCTGAAGTACTCCCTGAACATCGCGATCGCGTAGTCGGTGTCGAGAGCGCCCGCGGTCTCGTAGCAGGAGTGCATCGCGAGCTGCGGGAGGCCGATGTCGACGCCGTGCAGCGAGATCTGGGTGTTGGAGAGATTGCCCAGGGTGCCGCCGCCCGCGATGTCGGAGCGGTTGGAGAAGTACTGGAGCGGGACTCCGGCCTTCTGGCAGATGGACTTGAGCACGGCCTTGGAATAGCCGTCGGACACGTACTTCTGGGTCGCGTTCTCCTTGGCGACCACGCCCTTGTTCATGTAACACCTGTTGACGGCGTCGTAGAACTCGGGATGGTTCGGATGCAGCGCGTGGGCGTTGTCCGCGCTGATCATGAAGGACTTGGCTATGCCGGTGTGCAGCTCCTCCTCGCTGAAGCCGAGGCTTAAGCCTATCCTCTTCGCGGTGTCGACCAGGAAGGTGGACATGGCTCCCTGCATGGTGTTGGAGCCTACCTCCTCGTTGTCGAAGCAGCAGAAGACATTGATGTTGGCGTCGTTCTCCCCGGAGAGGAAGCCCTTTAGCGATGAGAATACGCACTGCAGG
>JAEENW010000227.1 GCA_016283945.1 Bacillota bacterium | reverse complement strand
GGAGATCTTCAGACCATGGAGCGCATATACGCGCATCTGGAAGAGGGCAGGAACGCGAGAGAGCTGAACTTCGACGATCCCGAGGAGGAAGAGTTCGTAAAGGGGCTCGGCCTGCTCTCCTACAAGCCGGTGATATACGTCGCCAACGTGTCCGAGGACGACGCGGCGGACGCCTCGGAAAACCCCTTCGTGAAGCAGGTCGCCGCGATAGCCGAGAAGAGTGGCGCGCAGCTTGTAAGCATCTGCGCCTCTCTCGAAGCGGAGATCGCCGAGCTCGAGGGAGAGGAGAAAGACATGTTCCTCGAGGAGCTCGGGATAAAGGAGAGCGGACTCGACCGGCTGATCAAGGCATCTTACAGGCTGCTTAAGCTGATCTCCTTCCTCACCGCCGGCGCCGACGAGTGCCGCGCCTGGACCATCAGGGAGGGAACAAAAGCTCCTCAGGCCGCGGGCAAGATCCACACCGACTTCGAGCGCGGCTTCATACGCGCCGAGACCATAGCCTACGACAAGTTCATGGAGGCCGGAGGGAGCCTCGCCGCCGCCCGCGAAAAGGGCTGGCTGCGCTCCGAGGGCCGCGACTACGTCATGAAGGACGGGGATATAGTCAATTTCCTCTTTAACGTATAAGACCACCTCAAAAACTCGGGAAGCCTTGAAGATCAAGGCTTCCCGCTTTTATTATCTTCAGTTTGCGACAGTTTTACGACAAATGCCGGCTCGCATATTCGAAATGCACCAAATGTGTCTCGCTCAAGGTGTTATCCTGCATATGTAGTTATCGTTCAGCAGCAGTGGAGATAAACCAATGGACTATGAGATCAAAAACGGGAAGCTGTTAAAATGCAAACCGAGTATTCCGGATCAGGTGGTTGAGTCAGAAGGCCGCCGCCTAAGAATTGCGACCCAGGAATTGGATCTGATCATTCCTGAAGGTGTCATTAGCATTGACCGAAAAGCGTTTGATCAGGTCTCATCTTATGTGGAGACGATTCTGTTACCTGAGTCATTGACATCTTTAGAGGGCTTTTCTTTTAAATCGTTTATTGATCTGCAAAAAGTTGTTGTTGCGGGAAATGTTAAGACAATACCAAACGGATTGTTTACCGGAAACAAAACTATCAAAAGTGTTGAGTTGTATCATCCAATTAATTGTATTTCCGAAAGCGCCTTTTCCAATTGCAGGTCACTTGAACATTTTTCATTCCTGGATGGCCTTGAACGTATAGAAAGATATGCGTTTTATCAATGCCGGAAATTAAAGGATTTCACATTTCCATCTACCATACGGTATGTCGGAGCGTGTGCATTCTGTGGAGCGTCATCAATAAGAGATGTCGTTTTTCAAAGCTCAGAGGGTCTGTATATAGGCTGCGGGGCATTTCATGAAAATCACAGATTAAGGAGGATCTATATTCCTGAAGGTGTTGAGAAACTGAACCATTTGGCGTTCAGCACGAGTGCAAAAAACATAGAGGTCTACTTACCGTCAAGCGTGATGAGATTTGAACAGGAAGATGATTCAAAATCCGGTATTATGGGAGGGCGTTTTTATGGAGGACTGATGAGCAAATGGCATGATAATCGCAACAATGTCTCTTATCCCGCCATCACTATTATTGCTCCTGAGGATTCATTTGCGCTCAAATTTGCAATGAAAAACAGCCTCCCCTGCAAGGAGGAATAAGGACTACAATGAATATTTATAGCGAAGCATCTAATGACCATTTGGCTGAGACAATTTCCAGTATCTAAGTGGGATGCAGTATAACAAGTTTTGTGAAGTATTATAAAGCTGATATCTTGTGTTTCTTATTTAACGTATAGACTTAAAAAGGAGGGCATGAGCGCCAAGCCGCTCAATAGCCCTCCTTCAGCTTTCTTCTGATGTGAGCGAAGGCAGCCTCCTCGCCCTCGTCCTTCAGGACCCGGAGCATCTCCTCAAGCAGCACTCCGGTCTCGGGATGCATGGGCGCGTGGCCCCTCGCCCTGACGTAGTAATCGTAGGGCGCGGCGTCCGTGTACTTTTCGCCCATGTAGACGCGGCAGGCGGCTACCCGGTCGCAGAACATCTCTGCGACGTAGCGGACGGGCATCTTCAGCCCCTCGTACGCGATGCTGCCGTCCTCGTGAATGTTGTAATCCGTCCAGTACTCGAAGTGGTGGCGGTTCCGCCCCTTGTGGTGCAGCCAGGCCGTGGAGACACCCGTCGCGCGGCGCTCGGCGTCGTTGGGGCTGCGGAAGCCCTGATAGTATCTGGCTCCTTTAAGGAACTCCGCGGGGGAGAACTTGCTCAGGTCGTGCGCGAGCCCCTGCCTGTACAGGCCGAGCCTGAAGCAGTAGCGCATGACCAGATGGCGGTGCCGGGTTATAGTTTTGAAGTGCTCGACAGGATGCATGTGCACATTATATACAAAGCGGGAGCGTTTTCCAACGCTCCCGCCGTTTTTATCTTCCGCGATCTGGAAGCCGGTTGTGCTATGCCTCGTACTCAGCCTTTCCTCCGATAACGGTCTTGAGGACCTTTATCTTGAGTATGTCGTGAGGCGCGGTCTCGGCGGTCTCGATGATGTCCCTGTCGAGAACGGTGAAGTCGGCGTACTTGCCGGGCTCGAGGCTGCCTCTGACGTCGTCGGCGAAGACAGCGCGGGCGGCCCAGATGGTGTAGCCCTTGAGCGCGTCCATGGGGCTGACGGCGTTCTCCATGCAGAAGCCTCCCTCGGGGAAGAGGCTGTCGTTGGTCCTGGTGACCGCGGCGTGGATCCCGGAGAGGGGAGCCGGCGCGGAGACCGGGGCGTCGCTTCCGAAGGCGACCATGCCGGTGGACTTCAGCACGAGGCCGGGGGCGTAGGCGCCGTGTATCCTCTTCTCGCCGAGCCTCCTGAGAGCCATCGTAGCGCTGTTGGGCGCGTGCATGGGCTGCATGCTGGGGATGACTCCGAGCCTCGCGGCGCGGTCCGGGCTGTCGTTGGTCACGGTCTGGAAGTGCTCGACCCTCCAGCGGTGGTCGGGGTTCGGGATCTCGGAGAGCACCTTCTCGTAGGCGTCGAGGATCTCGTCGATCGCGGCGTCTCCTATGCTGTGGGTGGAGACCTGAAGTCCTCTTTCGGCGGCGTTCCTCACCATGTGGTAGAGCTCGTCCGGGGTGTACATGAGGGTCCCCTTGTGACCCGGGCGGTCGGAGTAGTCCTCCTTGAGCGCGGCGCTCTGGGCGCCTACGGCTCCGTCTGAGAGTATCTTGGTGCAGCGGACGGTGTAGTGATCGCCGTGCTTTCCGAGTATGGGGAGCCTGTCGAGATAGGCCCTGTTCTCCTCCGGATCCTTCGGGTTGAGGCAGCGGGCGAGGGTGCCGCAGAAGCGGAGCTTCCCGAGGCCGTCTTCATAGAGGCTGTCGATGTCCTCGAGATCCACGGGATCGCAGCCCATGTCGCTGACACCGGTCACTCCGTAGGCGAGGATCTGCGCCTGCGCGGCGAACATGGCCTCCCTGCGCTCCTCGGCGGTCGGGGCGGGGATGGCGGCGCGTACGGTCTTGGCAGCAGCGTTGGACGCGCAGCCCTGCAGCTTTCCGTCAGGGGTCTTCATGAACTCTCCGCCCTCGGGATCCGGGGTGTCGTCGCTGACGCCGGCGGCTCTGTAAGCGAGGCTGTTCGCCCAGATGAGGTGGCCGTCCATGCGGGGAAGGAGCACGGGATTGTCCGGAGCGGCTTCGTCGAGCTCGGCGAGGGTGGGGTAGGAGGGGTCTTCCCAGACCTCGTTGTTCCAGCCCATTCCGCCGACTATCCACTTGCCCGCGGGGATCCTGGCGGCAGCCTCGCGAACGGACGCGAGTATGTCCTCCTTGGAGAGATCTCTGATCTTGAGCTTCAGAAGGCTCTCGCCGTACATCCTGAAGTGAACGTGGGTATCGAGGAGGCCGGGAACTATGTGCGCTCCTCCCATGTCGAAGACCTCGGTGCCAGCTCCCCTGAGGGCGAGGATATCCGCGTCGCTTCCGACGGCGATGAGCTTTCCTTCGCTGTCCGCGGCCAGAGCCTGCGCCTCGCTGAGCGCGGCGTCCATGGTCCTTATATGGGCGTTCATCCAGATCTTTGCAGCTGCTTTTGCCATGATTTCTCCTCCTTCGGCCCCGGCGGCCGGCCGGAGCGCTGATTTTGATCGCTGTAAGTGAATTTATCTGTTGCGTGAGTCAAAAAATAATGTACAATGGTTTTGTCAGACGTCTGGACATCTGACGTCCTCATTGTAACAGAAACAGGTCCCGAGAAAAAGAGGAAAATGAAATGCCCGAAACATTGATCGCTCAGGCGGAGCCGCTCTCCGAGATAGTAGCCAACAAGATAATGGAGATCATCGAGAGCAGGCAGCTCGTCGCGGGGGATCAGATCCCCACCGAGCTCGAGCTCATCGAGATGCTGGGCGTGGGCAGGAGCTCCGTGCGCGAGGCGATCAAGATACTCGTCTCCAGAAGCGTGCTCGAGATAAGGCGCGGCAAGGGCACCTTCCTCTCTCCGAATCCTCCCGTGCCGGGCGATCCCCTCGGACTGAGCTTCGCTCCTGACAAGGTCAAGACCTATCAGGACCTGCTCGCAGTCAGAATGGTGCTCGAGCCCTGGATGGCGCGCGAGGCCGCTCTCAATGCGGACGAGGACGACATACGGGAGATCGAGGGACTCTGCGATGAGGTCGAGCGCATGATACTCGCCGGGGAAGGACACATGGACAGGGACGTCGAGTTCCATACCGCCATAGCCAAAAGCACCAGGAACACGGTCATCCCTCTGCTCATACCCATCATAGTCAAATCCGTAACGCTCTTCATTGAGATGTCGGGCAACACCCTCGGCAGGGAGACCATAGAGACCCACAGGGCGGTGACCGAGGCCATCAAGGCTCACGACCCTGAAGCCGCGGCTGCCGCGATGACCCTTCACATACGCTACAACGCCGACAGGATACGCACCTCGGACTGAGGAGATCCCGGACGCGGGGCAGGGGAGCGGCTTCCCGGCCGGCTATTTCTCATATCGATATTCGCTGATAGGGGCGATACCATCAAAAATATATTATGAAAGCCGCGGTTTATCCCAGGCTTCCCGTATTGACAGTCTCCCCGTCAGCGTGTAATAATTATGTAACAATTATGATATCAGACATCTGACGTCTGATGACGAACGGCCGATACCGGCTGACATACGCTTCAAAGATCTTAAAGAAAGCCATCGCGAGTTTTTAGATAATAAAAGGAGAAACCGATGTCACTGCTTCAATTCACCTTTGAGAGCCAGTATCTCTGCAACAACACCACCGTTTCCGTCATACTTCCCGACAGACCGCACAGCGTAGACGCGGCTGATTTTTATTCTAACGGGAAGAAGTACAGGGTGCTCTGGCTCCTCCACGGGACCTATGGAGATCACTCCGACTGGGTCAGAAAGAGCATGATCGAGATCTACGCCCGCGAGAAGAATCTCATCTGCGTCATGCCCAGCGGGCTGAACGCCGACTACGAGAACTGGCCGGGCTTCGGAATGGGCTTCGACATGGATTCCTTCCTCGTCAAGGAGCTCATGCCCATGATCTACAACTGGTTCCCCGCCTCCCCGAAGAAAGAAGACAACTTCATCGCCGGACTGTCCATGGGCGGCCGCGGCGCTCTCAAATATCTCCTCAAGTATCCCGACAAGTTCGCCTCCGGAGCCATACTCTCCGCCGCGCCCGTCGCCATGGATGCCATAGACTGGGAGGGCAAGCTGCCCCCCGCCTTCGGACTGAGGAGCATGTCCAACCCCAGGTTCAGAAACCAGGTCGCCAACGCCGGCGGCAAGGAAGCCTACATCCGCGACTACGACCTCTTCTCGAAGGTATTCGAGATGCACAAGGCCGGCACTCTTCCGAAGATGATCTTCGGCTGCGGCGACAAGGACTTCCTCTACGACACCTACAAGGCGTTCAAGGACGCCTGCCTCAGGGAAGAGGTGCCCATCACGTTCTTCGAGCTTCCCAATCTCGGACACGAGTGGCGCTTCTGGGATCCGTTCATTCAGGAGGCCTTCAGGTTCTGGGGCTTCGAGACGGATACCGAGACCAAAAAACTGCTTTAAATGTCTTAATGCCATAAAACATCTAAAGGACAATCACGCATCTAAAAGTTGGAAGGAGAAAAAGAAACATGAAAAAGCTTTTATCCATCGTGATGGTTCTGGCCATGCTGCTCTCACTGGCAGCCTGCGGCGAGACTAAGCCCGCCGAGCAGCCCAGCAGCACCACTCCGGAACCGGCTGTAAATGACGGCCCCAAGGAGATCACGGCCACCATCCCCCTCACCGGTTGGGACCTCTCCCCGTTCGGAGCTGACACCGGAAGCCGTTACATCACCTGGAACAACGTCTATGACGTCCTCTGCGCCCGTGTTCACTTCGGTGACGACGTAGAAGACCTCGAGATGGACATCGCCAAGGACGTTAAGATCTCCGAGGACGGACTCACCGCCGAGATCGAGATCTACGATTACGTCAAGGACAGCAAGGGCAACGCCATCACCGCCAAGGACGTTGAGGAGTGCTACAACTACGCCATCACCCTCGGCGGAAGGTCCACCTTCACCCTCGTAAAGCAGTTCATGGAGAGCATCGAAGCTACCGGCGACTACACCCTGACCCTCAAGCTCAAGAAGGTCTCCGCGGGCGCCATGGCTACCTGCCTTTCCGTCATTCCCATCTGCAACTGGGAGTGGTTCAACACTGCTGACGACGTAGAGAAGACCACCAACCCGGCCTGCACCGGTCCGTACTACATCAGCGACATGGTCATGGATTCCTACATCACCATGAGCAAGGCTGACTACTGGCAGACCGATGAGTCCCTCAGGACCTACATGGCCAAGCAGCCGTTCGACACCATCAACTACAAGCTGATCTCCGAGGCCTCCATGAGGACCGCCGCTCTCGAGAAGAAGGAAGTCGATACCGCTGACATCAGCGCCGTAGACATGACCTTCTTCATGAACGAAGACGGAACTCCGAAGGAAGGATACACCATCCATCAGTATGCCGGCGGCGGCTACAACGCCCTCATGTTCAACTGCGCTCCCGGAAAGAGCCCGCTCGCTGACAACAAGGAGCTCAGGCAGGCTATCGCCTACGCCATCAACTCCAGAGAGGTCATGTACGGAGCCGACCAGACCGACGCTACCGCTCACGTCCTCAAGGACTTCTGCGACAACATCGCCGGTGACTACCTCGATAAGTGGAACGACGAGGAATACTATGAGCAGGATATGGACAAGGCCAAGGAGCTCTTCGAGAAGTCCGGCTACAAGCCCGGCGAGCTCAAGCTGGTCCTCCAGATCATGAACGTAGGTTCCTACAACTCCGCAGCTACCGTCATCCAGTCCGAGCTCAAGGATCTTGGAATCGACGTCGAGATCAAGGCCTATGACCTCGCTCTCTTCGCCACCTACAAGATGGACTTCACCCAGTGGGATCTCCTCATGGATTCCTACTCCACCAAGGGCTACCTCACCGACGGCTGGAACAGGATCGACCACGGCGACAGAAACGGCGTCCAGGATGATCACCTCCAGGAGCTCTTCGAAAACGCCATGTACAACCACACCGACGAGGACCTCGACGCGTTCCATCAGTATCTGAAGGAGCAGTGCTATGCTCTCGGACTCTATGCCAACAACAGCTTCCAGGTCGCTCAGGACAAGGTCACCAAGATGGCTCTCGACGGACTCGGAAGGATCAACGTCCCGGCGTTCGAGATCGCGGATGACTATGCTACCGTAGTCGAAAAGAAATAAAAAATCAGATATAGCTAAGATTTCTTATGGCATTAGAACAGAAGCTATTTGATTTTTGACCCGTGCCCGGCAAGCTCCGTAAGGGTCTTGCCGGGCTTCGTTTATACGGCGCACGGCGCCCTCAGAGAAGGTCAAAACAGCAATCAGACAGTTATCGCAAACATTGAGAGGAATCATTAATGAGCAGATACGTAACTAAACGAATCCTGCAGATAATTCCCATAATCCTGGTGGTGTCGGTACTCATATTCGCGATCATGAGCCTCGTGCCCAGCGACCCCATCACCATCATCATGTCCCAGACCAGCGCTACCGCCGAGGAGATCGAGGCGGCGAGGGATGCCGCGGGTTACAACGATCCGTTCCTGGTCAGGCTGGGGAATTATCTTAAGAACCTCTATCTCCACGGAGATATGGGCAAATCATTCAAGACGGGCTCCCCGGTCTTCAAGGATCTCATGAGCAGGCTCCCCGTCACCTTCAGACTGGCATTCGGAAGCATTCTGGTCTCCGTTCTGCTCGGAATACCCCTCGGAGTACTCTCAGCGGTCAGGGCGGGATCTCTCTCCGACAGGATGACCATGTTCTTCACCCTGATGCTCAACTCGATGCCGAACTTCTGGCTCGCCCTCATGCTCGTGATCCTCTTCTCGCTGAAGCTCAAGCTGCTTCCGACGAACGGTATAGGAGGGTTGGAGCACTATATCCTTCCCGTCATCGCCAACTCCGTCGGCGCCGTAGCCGGCATCGCGAGGCAGACCCGCGCGAGCGTTCTCGAGGTCATCAGATCCGACTTCGTCTCCACCGCCAGGTCCAAGGGACTCAAGGAGAGGGTGGTCATCTGGAAGCACGCTCTTCCCAACGGACTCATCCCCGTCATCACCTCGATCGGCGGCTTCTTCGGAAGGCTTCTCGGAGGCTCCATGGTCATAGAGATGACCTTCTCCCTGCCGGGAGTCGGTTCCTATATGATCAACGGCATCAACAACAGAGACTATGACTGCGTGCAGGGCGCGATGCTCTGGATCGCGTTCATATTCGCCGTCACCATGCTGGTAGTCGATCTGCTCTACGCCTTTATCGATCCCAGGATCAAGGCTCAGTACGCGGCGTCCAGCGCGAAGAAAAAAGCAAAGAAGGAGGCTGCATGATGTCTGACAAGAAGAAAATGTCTGCAGGCGCTGAAGAGCTCCACGAGAGTCTTCAGCCTGGCTCCTTTAAATACATCTGGAGACACCTGTCTCACGACAGCGGCGCTGTCGTCGGTATGCTCTGCATAGCGGCGATCCTGATAATCTGCGTGCTGTCACCCTACATCTTCAAATACGACTACTCCAAGATCAGCATGATCGACAAGAACGCGCTGCCTTCCAAGGAACACTGGTTCGGCTGCGACGAGCTCGGAAGAGACATCATGGTCAGGGTATTCTACGGAGCGAGATACACTCTGAGCATCGGAGTGCTCTCGACCGCCATCTCCGCCTCCGTCGGCGTCGCGCTCGGCTCGATCGCCGGATACTTCGGCGGCCGCTTCGACAGCATCCTGATGAGAGCTCTGGACATACTCCAGGCCTTCCCGCAGCTGGTGCTCGCGACCCTCGTATCCGCTGTTCTCGGCCCCGGACTCGACAAGTGCATAATAGCGCTGGCGATATCCGGCATCCCCGGCTTTGCCAGAATGATGAGGGCGAACATCCTCAACGTGAGAGGCCAGGAATACATCGAGGCCGCCAAGTCCATCGACTGCTCCACGGCGAGGATCATCACCAAGCACGTCATCCCGAACGCGATCTCACCGATCATCGTCTCGGTGTGCATGGGCATCGCCTCCTCCGGACTGAACGCCTCCGCGCTCAGCTTCCTCGGACTCGGCGTGCAGCCTCCCGAGCCGGAGTGGGGAGCCATGCTCTCCTCCGCGAGAAACCTGATCAGGCAGTACCCGCACATGGCCATCTTCCCGGGACTCTTCATCATGATCACCGTTATCAGCCTCAACCTCATCGGCGACTCCCTGCGCGACGCGCTGGATCCCAAGCTTAAGGACTAAGGAGGGAACGGACTGTGGAAAACGAAAAGAACAACAAGCTCCTTGAGATCAAGGATCTCGAGGTCAGATACAGGTCCGGCGGAAGAAGCGTCCACGCTGTAAACGGCGTATCCCTCTCCGTAGACAGGGGCGAGATACTCGGCCTCGTAGGCGAGACCGGCGCGGGCAAGACCACCATAGCGAAGTCCATACTGCGCATACTTCCCGACCACGCCATTCAGAGCGTTTCCGGCGAGATCATCTTCGACGGAGAGGATCTGCTCAAGGCCAAGAACAACAGGATGACCGCGATCAGAGGATACAAGATCTCCATGATCTTCCAGGATCCTATGACCGCGCTCAACCCGATCATGCCCGTCAACAAGCAGATAGCCGAAGGCATCGCGCTCCACATGGGCGTCTCCAAGAGGGAAGCCATCGAGAGAGCCAACAAGATGCTCGAGACCGTAGGCATCAGCTCCGACAGAGGAGGGGAGTATCCCCACCAGTTCTCCGGCGGAATGAAGCAGAGGGTAGTCATAGCGATGGCCCTCGCATGCCGCCCCGACCTTCTGCTCGCGGATGAGCCCACCACCGCTCTGGACGTTACCATCCAGGCCCAGGTGCTCGAGCTCATCGCAAACCTCCAGAAGGAGCTGCACACCGCGATGATCCTCATCACGCACGACCTCGGCGTAGTCGCCGGCGTCTGCGACAAGGTCGCCGTAGTCTACGCGGGCGAGATCCTCGAGTCCGGCACCAAGGAGGAGATCTTCGACCATCCGAAGCATCCCTACACCAAGGGCCTCTTCGGAGCTCTGCCCGACCTCAGCAAGAAGGTCAGCAGGCTCTCGCCGATCGACGGACTTCCCCCCGATCCGACCAATCTGCCTCCCGGATGCCCCTTTGCGCCGCGCTGCCCGAAGGCCACCGACGAGTGCAGGCAGGGCGCCATCGCTCTGGAAGCCCTCAACCCGGATCACCTCTGCCGCTGCATCCACATAGATGAATAAGGAGACCGATATGAGTACGCTTATTGAAGTAAAAAACCTTAAAAAGTATTTCAGGTCTCCCAGAGGTACGGTCCACGCCGTCGACAACGTCAGTTTCAACATCGAGGAGGGCAAGACCCTCGGACTCGTAGGCGAGTCCGGCTGCGGCAAGTCGACCCTCGGGAGGACCATCATTCATCTGCTCGACCCGACCGACGGACAGATCTTCTACAGGGGAGAGGACGTCACCCATCCCGACAAGGCCAAGCTCAGCGAGCTCAGGCACGAGATGCAGATCATCTTCCAGGATCCGTACTCCTCGCTCAACCCGAGGAAGACCCTGAAGGAGACCATAGAGGAGCCGCTCATCCTCTCCGGGAAGTTCACCGCTCCGGGAGCCCTCGAGGCCGAATCCACCAGGATCATGGACCTCGTCGGCATAGAGAAGAGGCTCAGGATGTCCTATCCTCATGAGCTCGACGGCGGAAGGCGCCAGCGCGTAGGCATCGCCAGAGCGCTCGCCCTCAACCCCAAGCTCGTGGTCTGCGACGAGCCGGTCTCCGCGCTCGACGTGTCCATCCAGGCCCAGATACTGAACCTGCTGATGGACCTCCAGGACGAGTACAAGCTGACCTACCTGTTCGTAACTCACAATCTCTCCGTAGTAAGGCACATCTCCCATAACATCGTGGTAATGTACCTGGGCCAGATCGTCGAGATGTGCCCCACGGACGAGCTCTTCGAGCATCAGTATCATCCGTACTCCAAGGCGCTGCTGTCCGCGGTACCGACCGTAGACATCCACAACCAGAAGGAGCGCATCATCATGAAGGGCGAGATCACCTCACCGATCGACCCCAAGCCAGAGTGCCGCTTCGCCCAGCGCTGCCCGTACGCCTGCGAGAGGTGCCTGCACGAGATCCCCCTCAGGGAGATCCGCCCCGGCCACTTCGTAGCCTGCGACCGCTGCGAGGAGATCAACGGACTGGAGTAGAAGGCGCTTTGCTCCGCTGCGCGGAGCGCGCCAGTTTCAAGATATGGGAGATCACAGATGAAATTCAGAGAGAACTGCAAATACGACCTCATGACCGTGACCAGCATGGGCGTGAGGATCACCCCGATCGACAGACAGCCCGTGCAGATCAGCAACACCTACAAGATGTTCGCCACCAGCGCGGAGAGCAACGTGCTCAACGTATCCGCCTCCCTCGGCCTGAGGACCAAGGTCCTCACCAGATTCGTCGCCGACAACCCCATCGCCGCCTTCATCAAGGGCGAGCTCAGGCGCCGCGGCATCGAGTTCGAGGGAAAGGACATCCCGACCGGAAACCCCTGGGGCTACCGCCATCAGTTCAACATCGCTGACAGCGGCTACGGCGTGCGCGCCGCGGTCGTCACCAACGACAGAGCGGGCGAGGTAGGCCGCACCCTGAACGCCGCCGACTTCGATCTCGACAGGATCTTCGGAGAAGAGGGCTGCAGGATACTGCACCTCTCCGGACTCGTCGCCGCGCTCAGCGAGGAAGCCACTCAGTGCTGCCTCGAGGTCGTCAGGAAGGCTAAGGCCTGCGGCACCGTAATCAGCTTCGACATGAACTACCGCGCCAGCTTCTGGGAGGGCAGGGAGGAGGAGCTCAGGAAGAGCTTCTCCGAGATCGCTTCCCTCGCCGACATCATGCTCGGCAACGAGGAGGACTTCCAGCTCGCTCTCGGAATCAAGGGACCCGAGGCCGGCGGCAAGGACATCGACTCCAAGATCGACGGCTTCAAGGCCATGATCATGAATGTCAAGGCCGCCTATCCCAACGCGACCGTGTTCGCGACCACCCTCAGAGAGGCCGTGAGCGCCAACAGGAACCTGTGGGGCGCCCTCATGCTCGTCGGAGACGAGTGGTTCTACGAGCCGCAGAGGGAGATCGACGTGCTCGACCGCATCGGCGGCGGCGACGGCTTCGCGGGCGGAGCGCTCTACGCGATGCTCAGCGGCATGGAGCCCGAGAAATGGGTCAAGTTCGGCTGGGCCTGCGGCGCCCTCGTGGCGACCATGCTCGAGGACTACGCATATCCGGTCAGCGAGAAGCAGGTCTGGAACGTCTACGCGGGCAACGCCAGAGTAGTAAGATAGTTTACCCGGCCCGGAGCGCCCGACTGAGGACGCCCCGGGCCGCGTTCGCGAAAAAAGAAGGGGAGAGCAATATGTCAGCGACCAGGATACTTATCAACGGAAACATACATACCGTGGACGCCTGCTTCAGGACCGTCCACGCCCTCGCCATCGAGGGAGACAGAGTGCTCTACGCCGGAGACGTGAATAAGGCCATGAGCTTTGCCGGTCCCGGCACCGTCGTCGAGGACCTTCAGGGCAAGACCGTCACCCCCGGATTCATCGACAACCATGTCCACGCCAAGATGACCGGCTACAACTACAGCCGCATGTCCTGCAAGGATCTCTCCAAGGAGGAGATACTCGAGGGTATCGGAAAGCTCGCCGCAGAGGCTGAACCCGGCGAGTGGATCATCACCGGCACCGGCTGGGACAACGACTGGTGGGAGGATACCAGCTATCCCTCGATAGAGGAGCTCGACGCGGTATCCCCGGACAACCCCGTCATCTGCAGCAGAGCGGCCGGCGGAGTTACCTGGCTCAACAGCAAAGCGCTCGAGGCCATAGGCTTCTCCGGTATCGACGATCCCGCTCTCGCGGAGTACAGGATCGAGAATCCCGACGGAAAGCTCTCGACCGGCTGCCTCATAGGCATGGTCAGGAAGCTCTTCATGGGCGAGATAGGAAGCTCCGAGAAGGGCGACATCAAGGCGCTCAAGGCTCTGCAGGACGGATTCTTCTCCATGGGCATCACCGGCTTCACCGAGGCCAGCCTCACCGGAGACGACCTCGACTTCTACGAGAAGCTCTACGCCGACGGCACCCTGAAGATCAGGATGAACGCCGCCGTCGGCAACGCCTTCGGAGGGGAGAAGATCAAGAACGCATCCTCCGTCGAGTATCTCAAGAAGTGCCCTATAATCGGCGCCTACAACGATAAGTTTACCGTAAGGACTATCAAGTTAATGGCTGCCGGGACCTTCGGTTCCAGGAGCTCCTGCATGTATGAGTCCTTCACGGACAACCCCGGTAACTGCGGTTTCCCGACTCTGACCGACGAGGAGCTCTTCGAGGGCATCAAGTACGGGACCGAGCACGGAATGCAGGTCATGATCCACACCATAGGAGACCGCGACCTCGACAGAGTGCTCGAGGCCTACGAGAAGGAGAACGCCGAGCATCCCATAGGAGAGCTCAGGCACCGCATCGAGCACTTCCAGATCATCAGGGGCAACACTCCCGAGAGAGCCAAGGCCCTCGGGATCATCCCCAGCGTTCAGCCGCTCCACGGCCCCAACAGCTCCAACATGGCGGAGAAGTGCCTCGGACCGTTCCGCGCTCCGTATTCCTATCCGATCGGCCAGCTCGCTAAGAGGGTCGGAATGATAGCCGGAGGCTCCGACAGCCCGGTGGCCAACGCCTCCCCGCTCGCCGAGATCCACGCCGCCGTGACCAGGAAGAACGACCTCCTGCAGCCCGAGAACGGCTTCTATCCCGAGCTCGGAGCCATGGACAGGCAGTCCGCCCTCAAGGCCTTCACCATCTGGGGCGCCTACGCCCAGTTCGCCGAGGAGCAGTACGGCTCGCTCGAGCCCGGCAAGAAGGCCGACTACGTCGTCATGGACAGAGACCTCCTGACCGTTCCCGCGGACGAGATCCTGAACATCAGGGTCCTCGAGACCGTGATGGACGGCGAGACAGTCTTCAAGGCATAGAAAAACCGCGCCGGACCGCCGCTGGAAGCTTCCGCCGCGGCCGGCAGGCCAGCAATATCAACGATCACATCAAATAACGAGAGGAAAGAACCTGAAATGAAAAAAGCAGATATCGGTCTGATCGGACTCGCGGTAATGGGCGAGAACCTGGTCATGAACATGGAATCCAAGGGCTTCACCGTCGCCGTCTACAACAGGACCACCGCCAAGGTCGACAGCTTCGTAGAGGGCAGGGCCAAAGGAAAGAACATCATCGGCACCCACAGCCTCGAGGAGCTCATCGACAGCCTCGCCAAGCCCCGCAAGGTCTTCATGATGATCAAGGCCGGCCAGGCGGTCGACGACATGATCGAGCAGCTCATCCCCCTGATGGAGGAGGGCGACATCATCATCGACGGCGGAAACAGCCACTTCCCCGACACCATCAGGAGGACCGCCTACGTCGAGAGCAAGGGCCTCCTCTACATCGGCTGCGGAGTATCCGGCGGCGAAGAGGGCGCCCTGAAGGGACCCTCCATGATGCCCGGCGGCTCCCCCAAGGCCTGGCCCTCCGTCAAGCCCATCCTCCAGGCGATCTGCGCCAAGGTCGAGGACGGCTCTCCCTGCTGCGACTGGGTCGGTGAGAACGGCGCCGGCCACTTCGTCAAGATGGTCCACAACGGCATCGAGTACGGCGACATGCAGCTCATCTGCGAGGCCTACCAGCTCATGAGAGACGGCCTCGGCATGAGCAACGAGGAGATGCACGAGGTATTCGACGATTGGAACAAGGGCGAGCTCGACTCCTACCTGATCCAGATCACCTCCGAGATACTCGGCTACAAGGACGAGAATGGCGAGAGCACCGTCGACTACATCCTCGACACCGCCGGACAGAAGGGCACCGGCAAGTGGACCGCCATCGCCGCGCTCGACGAGGGCGTGCCCCTCACCCTGATCGGCGAGGCCGTGTTCGCCCGCTGCCTCTCCGCCATCAAGGACGAGAGAGTAAAGGCCTCCGGCATCTTCCCCAAGACCATCCCCGGCTTCGACGGCGACAGAAAGGCCATGATCGAGGATCTCCGCAAGGCCCTCTACGCCAGCAAGATCATCTCCTACGCCCAGGGCTACATGCTCATGCGCGACGCCGCGAAGAGCTACGGATGGAACCTCAACTACGGCGGCATCGCCCTCATGTGGAGGGGCGGCTGCATCATCAGGAGCGTCTTCCTCGGCAAGATCAAGGAAGCCTACGACAAGGATCCCGAGCTCAGCAACCTGCTGATGGACGATTACTTCGCCTCCGTCATCAAGGAGCTCGTTCCCTCCTGGAGAAGGATCGCCTCCTGCGCGGCTCTCTCCGGCATCCCCATGCCCGCGATGAGCTCCGCTCTCTCCTGGTTCGACGGCTTCACCACCGCCTCCCTGCCCGCCAACCTGCTGCAGGCCCAGAGAGACTACTTCGGCGCCCACACCTATGAGCGCTTAGACGCCCCGCGCGGCGAGCATTTCCACACCGACTGGACCGGCCACGGCGGAAAGACCTCCGCGAGCACCTACAACGCGTAGAGCTTCGGGCTTCAGTCAAAACAACAGCTGTATAGAAGACCGCCTCCCGTATCGAACGGGAGGCGGTCTTTTTGTGCAATATGAGACCCCGCGTTGGACGCGGGGTCGTTCTTTAGATCTGATCGGCTTAGGTATCCGCTCCGGTTTGACGCTGCTATCTGCTGCAGCCCCTCGCGCTGACCTCGAGGCGCCCGCTGACGCGCTCTCCGTCGAAGAGATATATCCTGTCGTAGAGGTTCACAGTCGAGCAGCAGTGCCCCGGGATGATCATGACGGTCTCTCCCTCGGCGAGCTCCCTCGAGGGATCGAAGAGCTTCAGATGCTCCTCGTTGACCGCGATCCTTCCGTCCACCCGCTCTCCGTCCATCCCGAGGATCACGGGCAGCTCCTGATCCATCCCTATGGCCTTGACGCCGGCGTCGAGTATGGCCAGTCCCGGCCTAACGCTTATAACGGTCGCGAGGACGTAGAGCGAATTCCTGAACGGCAGGGACTCGAGCTCTCCGTAGGTCGAATCGAGGAAGATGTAGCTACCTGCCTGAAGCTCAGTGTAGACCCCTCCGGAGGCCTTGAGGACTGCAGTGCCGGTGCTCCCGCCGGATATCGCGCCGACGCTCAGACCGGCCTCCTCGAGCCTGGCCTTCAGGCTGAGCAGCTTCGCTTCATTCGCGCGGGTCTCGCGCTCCCTCTCGGCGCTTCCAGCCATGTGCCTCACGTGCCCGGCGTACGCCTGGATCCCGGAGAAATCGAGACCGGGCAGGCTGTCCGTGAGCTTCGCGAGCTCCAGGAACTCCTCCTCGGTGGAGACCCCGCAGCGCCTCATGCCTATATCGTATTCAACGTAGCAGTGTATCGTCGTCCCCGCGGCAGAGGCGGCCTTTGAGAGCAGCCTCGCGTTGGACGCGCTGTCGACGCAGACGGTCAGGCGGCATTTGCCGGCGAGCAGCGCGGCCTTCAGCATCTTCGAGGGATCGGCTATCTGGTTGGCGATCAGTATGTCCTCGATGCCGCTGTCGCAGAGATCCTCGGCCTCGCTCAGCTTGGCGCAGGTGATCCCGACCGCTCCGCGCTCCATCTGCATGGCAGCTATCCGCGCGCACTTATTGGATTTATAGTGAGGCCTCAGCTTAAGGGAACTCCCCTCGAGGAGCGAGGACATCGCGTCCATATTCCCTGTGAGCGCCTTTTCGTCGGCGACGAGCGCCGGAGTCTCGAGCTGTGTCAGTTTCATGGCTGTGTTGCGGGCTCCTTTCTCTGTCTGTGTTCAAAGCGTCGATTAAAGCTCCAGAAGCTGCTCCCTGGTCCAGCCGTCCAGTCCGAGGGAGGCCAGAGTCCTGGGAGGATCCTTCCTGAAGTCCTTTTTCGTTATCATCGAAGCGAGCGTCACGAGCGACTGCATGCCGGGGACGTCCACGCCGAACCTGTCAGCGAGGTCGAGCCAGAACATCATGGTGTAGCCCAGGTCCTCGTTGTAATAGCGGTGATCCAGGCTGCTCTGAGCCCTTATTCCGGCGAATCCCGGCGCGGTGCTGTAGGAGAGGCAGTAATCCTCGGTGTCGACGTTGGCGTAGCCCTGGCGTATGCCCTTCGAGGGACCGCGCTCGAGCTTGACGCCGAGCGCTTCTCCTATCCTGAGGCGTTCGGTATCTATGGCCTCCATGAGGTTTCCGACCGAGGGCGTGATGCCCTCGCTGTAGAACTCGAAGTCTCCGCGAGTCCTCTCTATAAGGCCGACGTTCAGGGTCGTGACCACCGGGTGGATCACGGGATTGGAGTTGGAGAGGGTCGTCTCGAAAACGCTCCGCCCCTTTTCCATGCCGGTGAATATGCCCGTGAGAAGCTCGTACACCTCGTCTCCTCTGCTGCGCGGGAGAGTGGCCACGGTGTACGCTCCTATCAGTCGGTGATAGACGTCTATGCTCGCGGGGCCCATGATCCTCACAGCGTAGGGCAGGGTGCTGGTCTCTGCCACGCAGACCCGCTCGTCCAGCGGGTCGAGCCCGAGCGCGCGCTTGAACACCAGAGCGCCCATGCAGGATCCCGGCATCACCACGTAGACCTGACCCTCCCTGACGTAAGGCCTGCAGGCCTCAGCGAAGGGCTCCGTGCTGTAGCTGGGACCGACGGCTATGATGAGGCTTGCTCCCTCCATCACGGCCGCTATGTCGGTGCCCGCGTACGCTATCTTCTGGAAGCCCTCCATCCTGCCGACAGAGCTGATGCCTCCCGCCGCGGCTATGGCCTCGACGGACGCCGAGAAGCTCGGAAAATCGAAAATGCTGACTTCGTGACCGGCTCTCGCGCATTCAAACGCGACCGCGTGAGCTCCGTTACCCGATCCAAGAACTGCTATCTTCATAAAGAGCCTCCTTTTCTGTCCAAAACGATCTCTTTCTAACTAAAAATACAACGACAGGGGCGCGTAGTTCAAGAGCAATGGAACATATTGTGCGGACGCCCTTCAGTCTCCCCGCCGTATTGAAATCGCGCCCGAAATATGAAAAAATATATAAAACCGGCCGGAGCTGTGCATCCGGCTGCGCGGAGAAGGAGCCATGTGCGGAAGGTATTTTTACTCTCGCGAGGGCCTGATGAGGATACTCGAGAACATAAGGAGCGGAGACGCCGCGGCCGTCCCCGGCGGCAGCGCGGGCGAGATACGCCCCGGAGACAGCTCGCTGATCATCACCGGCGGCGTCAGCTCTCTCAAGGCTGAGGAGGCGGCATGGGGCTTCCCGTCGAAGGACGGAGGGCTGATCATAAACGCGCGCAGCGAGACCGCACTCATGAAGCCCATGTTCAGCGAGTCGGCGCTCTCGAGGCGCTGCCTTATACCGGCCGAGCGCTTCTGGGAGTGGGACGCCTCAAAGGAGAAGTACGCCTTTGAGGACCCGGCGGGCAGGATAATGCTGCTCGCGGGCTTCTGGAGGCGCTTTGAGGGGCTGGCGCGCTTCGTCGTGCTCACGGCGGCCGCCAACGCCTCGGTGAGATCGGTCCACGAGAGGATGCCGGTGATAGTCCCGGCGGACTCAGCCATAGCCTGGCTGTCCGACGCAGGGAGCTACGCGGGGCTCACAGGAGCCGAAATGCCGCTTCTGAGCGCCAGGAGGGACGAGGACCAGCTGAGGCTGTTTTGACGCGCGAGAGGGGCTGTGAGAGCCCCGCAGGGGCATGCGGGGCGGCAGGTACGGCGCGATACGAGTCCGGGTACGGCGCGGGACATGAGCGCCCGAAGCTGACGGGAACGCCCGGTACGGACTTAACATACAGGAGGCAGGATGACAGCGATAATAATAGATCTTGAGTGGAACTACCCGGTTCGCGGCACCCGCGGCGTGGAGGGGCTGCCCCACGAGATCATACAGATAGGAGCTGGCAAGATCGACGGGGAGGCGAATATCACGGACACCTTCTCCGAGTTCGTGCGCCCGAAGTACTACACAAGGCTCAACAAGGACGTCGCGGAGCTCACGCTCATAAAGAACGAGGAGCTTCAGGGCGCGAAGAGCTTCCCGGAGGTCATGGAGGCCTTCAGGAGCTGGTGCGGCGAGGACTTCGTCTTCATCACCTGGAGCGGGACCGACATCCGCGTGCTCGAGCGCAACTTCATAAAGCACGGCATGGACACGGGCTGGCTCCCGCCGGTCTACGACGCGCAGCTCATGTTCGACGACATGGAGATGCAGGAGGACCGCAGCTGGCCGCTCAACTACGCCCTTTACCACTATAACGAGAAGCCCGACGGGGCTCACAACGCGCTCGCGGACGTCTACAGCACCGCGCTGGTGCTCAGGCACCTGGACCTCGAGGACGGACTGTCCGACGACTTCTTCAGGTGCGACCGCGGGGCATTCGAAGAGGAGGATGAGAGATGAACGATATCAGAAGGCTCATGAGGCCCTTCTACAGGACCGTCGAGGGCGGCCTGTTTTCCGAGGTCACCAAGGCTGATGTCGGAGGCGGCGCCGCGGAGCTTCAGGGCAGGGGAGTCGCTCTGATGAGCTGGGCGGATCCCTTCATGCCCGACCCCTCCATCCCCGAGCCTGTGCTAAAAAGGGCGATCGAGCTGCTTCAGGGAGGCTTCCCCTCGCACTACACCATGCCCATAGGAAGCCCGGCGCTAAAGGAGGCACTCGCCGCCCGCATAGAGCGCAAGTGCGGGCTGAAGCTCGACCCCTACAGGAACATGATGATCAATCCGGGCTCGGACATTGGGCTCATGCTCGCGATGTCTCCCTGGATAGAGCCGGGCGACGAGGTGCTCGTGCACGACCCGAGCTACGCGAGCAACTTCATGAACGCCGAGCTGCTCGGGGGACGGACGGTGCGGGTCCCGACCTTCGCGGAGGACGGCTGGCATCTCAGGATAGAGGAGTATGAGAAGAGGCTCACGCCGAAGACCAAGATGGTCCTGCTGAACGACCCGAACAATCCGACCGGCACCAGCTACACGAGGGAGGAGCTCGGGGAGCTCGCCGCCTTCATAATCAAAAACGACCTGATCTGCGTCAGCGACCAGGCCTTCGAGGACTGTCTATACCCCGGTACTGAGATGGTGAACATCGCCCAGCTCCCCGGGATGTGGGAGAGGACCGTCACGGTCTGCTCCTGCTCCAAGGGCCTGGGGCTCTCCGGCTTCAGGGTGGGCTGGATATACGCGGACGACCGTATAATGGACGTCTACCACGGCATCGCCGTGAACATGCAGGGCGCCACGGGCACCCTCGCGCAGGAGGCGATCATCCCCGCGGTCGAGGACGACAGCTACGTCGCGGGCTACATCGAGAAGTACGACAGGCGCAGGAAGTACGCCTACGAGGCCTTCAACTCCTGCCCCGGAGTGCGCATGGGCATGCCGGAGGCGGGATTCTACGCCTGGGTCGACGTGTCGGCGCTCGGAAGCTCGGCGGAGATCACCGCGCGCTGCGCCTCGGAGGCCCTCGTGAGCCTCAACGACGGCTCGTTCTACGGTTCGCAGGGCGAGGGTTATCTCAGGCTCATACTCGCCTGTTTCTGGGAGGACGCGGACTGCTTCGCGGCCGTTGACAGGCTCGCCGCGCTCTTCACGAAGATCGCAGAGGAAAAGAGGATAGCTTAGAAGCCCCGAAAAGCCGGGGCGAGGTGCCGCCGGCCCCGGGAATGTGTTATCATAGGGATGAGGCGTCCGCGGACGCCCCGCCGTACTCATAAGACCCGTTTTTATTGAAAGGAGAAACAAATGCTTCTTGTAAAGAACGCGATGCTGCACGACGCCGTGCACGAAAAGCCCTTCAAGACCGACATACTCATGGACGGAGGAAAGATCGTAAAGATCGCCGAGGGCATCAGCTGCGAGGGCGCCGAAGTACTGGACGCCGAGGGCAAGGGAGTATTCCCGGGCTTCATCGACGCTCATTCCCACCTCGGGACCGACGGCTACGGCATAGGATACGAGGGATCTGACTGCAACGAGATGAACGATCCCCTCACCCCGCAGCTTCGCGGAATAGACAGCTTCAACCCGCTCGACAGGTCCGTAAGGATGGCGCTCGAGGGCGGAGTCACCACCGTAGGCACCGGCCCGGGATCTGCCAACCCCGTAGGCGGCACCTTCTTCGCGGTCAAGACCTGCGGCAAGAGGGTTGACGACATGGTCGTCAAGGATCCCGTCGCCATGAAGTGCGCCTTCGGAGAGAACCCCAAGGTCGTGTACCGCCACAACAAGATCTCCGCGAGGATGACCACCTCCGCGATGATCCGCGAGCTGCTCTTCAAGACTAAGGAATATCTGGCCAAGAAGGAGGCCGCCGGAGACGATCTCTCCAAGAAGCCCGCCTTCGACTTCAAGCTCGAGTCCATGATCCCCGTGGTCAAGGGTGAGATCCCCCTCAAGGCTCACGCCCACCAGGCCAACGACATCCTCTCCGCGATCCGCATCGCCAGGGAGTTCGGCCTCAAGCTGACTCTCG
>JAEENW010000226.1 GCA_016283945.1 Bacillota bacterium | reverse complement strand
GATTTGAGGTGAGATGATGGCAGGACCGGATTTCAGTTTCGATCTGCTCGAGGGCTATCAGGGCGCTCCGAAGCATTTCGTCAGAGGTGAGAAGGCTCACCATTTCGCCGCGGACGGGCGCGAATACGTAGACTTCAACGAGATGCGCATAGTCCTCGGCCAGAACAACAGGGACTTCAACGAGGCGCTCGTCAGGGCGCTCGAGGGCGATACCTCGGATCACCGCTCCGCGTACGAGGCGAGGCTCTACGACCTGCTCGCCGCTAAGACCGGAGGGATATTCGAAGCCTGCTTTCTGACAAGCTCGGGCTCCGAGTCGGTGGAATCGGCGGTGAGGATCGCGAAAAAGCTCACCGGCAGGAGCGAGCTCATAACATTTTGGAACAGTATACACGGCAGGACCTGGCTAAGCTCCTGCATGTCGGGCGTAAAGAAGAGGAAGGTGGGCTACGGCCAGCTGGCCCCCGGCATCATCCACGTGCCTTATCCGAAGGATACGAGCGCCGAGACCTCCGAAAAGTGCCTGCGGGAGATAAAGGACATATACGACAACGGGTCCGCCCACGACGCCGCGGCAGTCTTCGTGGAGCCCTGCCAGGGCTTCGACAACCGCTTCGCCTCGGGATACTTCCTTAAAGGTCTGGCCGACTGGTGCCATGAGCAGGGCATGCTCCTGGTCTTCGACGAGATACAGTGCGGCATGGGAAGGACCGGCTCCTACTTCCTTTACCAGCAGCTGGGCATAGAGCCCGACATGCTGCTTTTGGGCAAGGCTCTGGGCAACGGCCTGCACATCTCGGCGGTGCTGATGAAGAAGGCCCCGGAGTTCAGGGACAGGGCCATCTTCACCGGCGGCTCGGGCAACGACGTCCTGGCCTGCGCCGCGGCCTGCGAGGTGTTCAGGCAGCTCGACGAAGGACTTTTGGATCACGTGAAGGTGGCCGGCGCCTGCCTGCTGGGGCGCCTCCGGGAGCTCGAGGGCTCGCCAAAGGTGCGCGAGGTGAGGGGCAGAGGACTATCCGCCGCCGTCGAATTCACCGATCCCGCCGCCTGCGACAGGGTGTTCCTGGCTCTCGGTGCCAAAGGCCTGCTGGCAGGAAGGAGCGGGAACAGTATATTCTTCAAACCGCCCTACGTCGTGAGCGAAGAGGATATCGATATGCTGGGCGCCTGCCTCAAAGAAGCGCTGGGATAGGAGGAGACCATGAAGGAACTGCTCTCTCATCCGGATATCATAAGGGCCGAGAGGATGGAAGTCCCCGAGCCCTGGGATCCGGCGATAAGACTTTTTTCCATCAGATACAAGTCGGGAGACTGCGAGGTCGAGGGCTTCGCGGCCTTCCCTCCCGAAGGGGAAGGCCCCTGGCCCGCTGTGGTCTTCAACCGCGGCGGCAACCGTGAATTCGGTACCTTGAGGCCGGGAGCGGTCTGCCGCTACGCCGCGAACGGCATGGCAGGCTTCGGCAGCCAGTACCGCGGCAACGCGGGAGGCACGGGCCTGGAGGAGTTCGGCGGCGCCGACGTCGACGACGTCATCAGGCTGGCCGACATCGCCCTGGGGCTCTCCTGCGTGAGAAAAGAAGGCTACTATATGGCCGGACACTCGAGAGGCGGCATGATGACCTATCTGGCCTGCGCGAGAGATGCCCGCGTAAAGGCGGCCGCCGTCTGCGCGGGAGTGAGCGACTGCCGCATCATGTATTACAGCAGGGAAGACTCCATGAAGCAGGTCTGCGTCGAGCTCATAGGCGGTACCCCGGAGGAGCTTCCCGCCGAGTACGACAAGAGATCCGCCACCATGTTCGCCGGCAGCATCATCCCGCCCCTGCTGATCTGCCAGGGCACCGACGACTGGAGGGTCATTCCCGCCCAGGCTTATTACATGGACAGCGCCCTGACTCAGGCAGGCAAAGAACACAAGCTCATCATCTATCCCGGCGCCGATCATTCATTAAGGGGCACAGCAGCCTACGACGAGGTCATCAACTGGTTCCGGGAGCATCCCCTGCAGTAGAAGAAAGGAGAGACCATGGCCGGATATATCAATGAGACCGTAAAGGTCATAGAGGAGAGGACCTCCTGCCGCAGCTTCATCCCCGATTCGATCACCGAGGAGGAGAGGCAGATCATCACCTCCGCCGCCCTCAGAGCGCCCAACGGGGGCAAGATGTCCAAATTCTCGCTCATAGACGTGAGAGACCCGGAGCTCAAGAAAAGGGTCGCGAAATGGTGCGACGATCAGTCCTTCATCGCCGAGGCTCCCGCTGTATACGTGATACTCTCCGATTTCAGCCGCTGGTTCAGGCTCTTCAGCAGCCACGTCAAGAGCATGGGCGCGCCCATAAACTTCCCCAGGGAGGACGAGATACTGCTCTGCGAGAT
>JAEENW010000225.1 GCA_016283945.1 Bacillota bacterium | reverse complement strand
GGCAGGGTGTTGATCCCGCAGTATCTGAAGTCGGCCGCCTCCATCGAGAAGGATCTGGTCACGATCGGCATGCTGGACCGTGTCGAGATCTGGGCGAAGGAGCGCTACGACAGCGACGAGAACGGCGGGCTTCTGTCCGCGGAGGATCTCGCCGAGATCAGCGACAAATACCAGGTATAGCGGATGGAATTCTCGCACGTACCTGTGCTTTTCGAAGAGTGCATGGACGCGCTCCGGATACGGGCGGACGGCACTTATGTGGACGGCACATTGGGGGGCGCGGGCCACGGGAGCGGCATCTGCGGCCGCCTCGGCGCGGAGGGCAGATTCATCGGGATCGATCGCGATGCCGATGCGCTTAAAGCCGCAAGTCTGCGATTGTTCAAAAGGGAAGAGGGCGGTTGCCGCATCGATCTGGTGCAGAGCAACTACTCGGATATCAGATCGGTCCTGCAGCAGCTGGGGATCCCTGCCATCGACGGGGCTCTTTTAGACCTCGGGGTCTCCTCGTTCCAGCTCGACAATCCGGGGCGCGGGTTTTCGTACATGAACGAAGCGCCTCTGGACATGCGCATGAACGCGGACGACAGCCTGACCGCGGAGGACGTGGTCAACGGCTACTCCGCTGAGGAGCTCGCGAGGATCATCAGGGATTACGGCGAGGAGCGCTGGGCGGGCCGCATAGCGGATTTCATCGTCCGGGCGAGAGCCGAGAAGCGCCTTACGAGCACCTTCGAGCTCGTGGACGTCATAAAGGCGGCGGTGCCGGCGTCGGCCAGAAGGGACGGCCCGCATCCCGCGAAGAGGACCTTCCAGGCCCTCAGGATCGAGGTAAACGACGAGCTTGGCCAGCTCAGGACGGCGGTGGACGATTTCATCGACTGCCTCGCGCCGGGCGGCAGGCTCGCGATAATAAGCTTTCATTCGCTCGAGGACAGGATAGTGAAGGAGAGCTTCCAGAAGAGGCTTAATCCCTGCATCTGCCCGCCGGACCTTCCGGTGTGCGTCTGCGGGAGGAAGCCCGACATAAAGAAAGTGACGAGGAAGCCGGTGACGGCTTCCGCCGCGGAGCTCGAGGCCAACCCGAGGGCCCGCAGCGCTAAGCTCAGAGTTGTAGAGAAGCTGGAGAGGGAGAGTTAAATGACGGCGTTCAGAGACAGAGCGAAGATCGTAGCGGTGATCATAACGGTATTCCTCGCCTTCCTGCTCATCATAGGAGTCAACGCGTATACCGCAAAGCTCCAGTACGAGATCAACAGCCTCAACAGGCAGATCCAGGAGAGCGAGAGAGTCATCCAGAATCTCGACGTCAAGATCAAGAACGCCACCAATATCATGAACCTTGAGGACCGCGCCCTTGAGCTCGGCCTCATCCACCCGAGCTTTGACCAGATCGTTTACTACGACAAGAACGACGCGGACATCGAGGAATTCGCGCTCGCGCTGATGGAGACGATCTACAAGTAGAGCAGCACATCCGCGGCGCTGAACTGCGCCGCTTTTTGATTTATGGCATCCGAAAAGAGCAGAACCACCCAGCAGAACAGAAAGAGGCTACTCGCGGTCTTCGGGATCGTGTGCCTCCTTTTTTTGGCTCTGACGGGCAGGCTCGCTTACCACATGATCATAAAGGGCGAAGAGTACAGGCAGATGGCGGTCAAGCAGCAGACGACCGACCGCGTCGTCACCGCGCGCCGCGGCTCCATACTCGACCGCTACGGCAACGCTCTCGCCTCCAGCTCCACCGCCTACACGGTCTGGGTTCGCCCCGACACGGTCAAAAACAACGGCAAGACCGAGAACGACCGCATCGTGAACATCCAGAACGAGGCGCAGGCGCTCTCCGAGTACCTCGGGATGAGCTACGACGACGTCTACGATACCATCACCGCTGAGAAGAGGCTGATCAAGCTCGCCAAGAACGTCGATAAGGAGGTCGGCGAGGAGATCCGCGACGAGGGCTTCGCCGGGATCGAGCTCATCGAGAACGACCGCAGGAACTACCCGCTGGGGACCTTCGCTTCCCACATACTCGGCGGGACCAACGACGACAACGTCGGAATGCTCGGCGTCGAGCTCTACTACAACAACTACCTGGCCGGCCTCAACGGCCGCTGGATCATGAGCAAGGACAACCGCACCAACGCTCTCGCGTACGGCACCAACCGCTACTACGCGGCGCAGGACGGCTACGACCTGGTGCTCACGATAGACGAGAACATACAGCACCTCGTGGAGGAGCAGATCGAGGCGGGCAGGGAGAGGCTCAGGGCGGACGGCGTCATGTGCCTCATCATGGACCCGAAGACCTGCGGCATACTCGCGATGGCGCAGACCGGCTCCTTCAACGCCAACGACCCGAGGGCGCCGCTCCCGGGAGACGAGGCGAAGTTCGAGGCCATGAGCTCCGAGGAGAAGCTCAACTACTGGAACAAGGTCTGGCGCAACTTCAACGTCAGCGACACCTACGAGCCCGGCTCGGTCTTCAAGCTCTTCACGACCTCGCTCGCGCTCGACTACGGCGTCACCCATATGAACGAGAACTTCTACTGCCCGGGCTACGTGCAGGTCGCCGACTGGACCCTGCACTGCTGGAACTATCCGGCGGCTCACGGCATGCAGTCGCTCACGCAGGCGGTGTCCAACTCCTGCAACGTCACGATGATAAACCTCGTGCAGCGCATGGGGATCAAGCGCTTCTCCGAAGGCCTCACCGGCTTCGGGCTCACCGAGAAGACCGGTATCGACTATCCGGGCGAGACGCTGAACATACTGCACAACCTCAACGCGGCCGGCCCCGTAGAGCTCGCGACCATGTCCTACGGCCAGGGCATAGCGGTCACCCCCATAAGCATCACCACCGCGGTCTGCTCGATCGCGAACCAGGGGCAGCTCATGCAGCCCCACCTCATGAAGGAGCTCAGGGACAGCGACGGCAACGTCGTGGCGGAGTTCCAGAACACCGTCAAGAGCATATCGATCTCGGCCCAGACCGCGAGCGACGTGCTCGGGATCATGGAATACAACGTCCAGAAGGGCGGCGCGGGCTCGGTCAAGATGCCCGGCTACCGCGTGGGCGCCAAGACCGGAACGGCCAACAAGCCGGAGGGCGGCGGCTATTCCAAGACCGACCTCATCGGCTCGGTCGTGACCATAGCGCCTATCGACGACCCGAAGTTCGTAATGCTGGTCATCGTGGATGTACCCAGGACGGCGCGCTACGGCTCGACCTCCGCGGGCCCGATATCAAAGGCCATACTCGGCGACCTCTTCAGGTATCTGGACATCGAGCCGGATTATTCGTCCGAGGAGCTCAGGACTCTGAGGAGCCAGAGGAGGACGGTGCCCGACCTCACGGGGCAGAGCCTCGAGGACGCCATAGGGATATGCATGGGAAGGGACCTCGACTGCACGGTCTCTCCCGAGATCGAGAGCTACGACGAGCTCTCGGTCGTGGACCAGTACCCCAAGCCCGGGGAGGACGTTCCCAAGGGCTCGAGCGTCACGGTCTATTACAAGTAGGAGAACATCATGAGAAGAAGACCTGTTGCAGAGCTGGCCGAAGCGGCCGGGCTCGAGCTTCGCGGAAGGCGCGATATATGCGTGGAGACCATAGCCGTGGATTCCAGAGCTGTCCGGGAGGGAGAGCTCTTCGTCGCGGTCAAGGGCCCGAACAACGACGGCCACAAGTATCTCGAGGGCGCCTATGAAAGGGGCTGCAGGGCCTTCCTGCTCTCCGACCGCGCGCTCGGTGAGGCGTTTTTCGAAAAGCATGATGACATTTGCGCCATCTGGTGTGATAATACTGAATTTGGTGCTCTCGAGCTCGCGGCGGCCTACGTGCGCGAGCTGGACCCGATAAAGGTCGGGGTGACGGGCAGCACCGGAAAGACCTCCACGAGATCCCTCGTGGGCTCGGTGCTCTCGTCGAGATACCGCACGGTGTGGACGAAGAAGAACCTCAACACCTACGTGGGCATATCCATGACCGCGTTCTCCGCTCCGGAGGACACCGAGGCCATAGTCTTCGAGATGGGCATGGACAGGAAGAATGAGATCTACGAGTACTGCAAAAGGATAAAGCCGGACACCGCGCTCATCACGAACGTGGGAACGGTCCACATGGAGTTCATAGGCAGCCGGGAGGGCATCGCCCGCGAGAAGCTCAAGATAACGAGCTTTCTCAGGGCGGAGGACTTCCTGATCTACAATTCCGACTCGCCGTTCCTGAGCGATGGGGACATAGACAGGCTTTCTACAGGCTCCTTCAGGCGCTTCAGCGCCGGGGAGAAGGAGGGCTCGATGCTGAGGATCGGCGGCCTCGAGGACCGCGGGCTCGGCGGCATCGCCTTCGACATGGAGCTCAGCCCGGAGGGCGCGGCTCTGCTGAAGGAGGCGGGGCGCGGGAGCTTTGAGCCCTGCAGAGTGCGCTGCGAGCTGCCTTTCATGGGGCTCCACAACGCCCACAACGGGGCGCTGGCGGCCGCCTGCGGGCTCGTATACGGCATAGACTTAAAACAGTCCGCCGCGGCGCTTTCGGGCGCTGAGATCGAGGATAAGAGGCTCACGGCGGTGAGGCTGAAGGGCGGGGTGACCCTCGTCGACGACAGCTACAACGCCAACCCGGACTCCGTGAGCTCCGCCATAGCGACCATGGCTTCGCTTGAGGCGAAGCGCAGGATAGTCGTGCTCGCCCGCATGGGTGAGCTCGGGCCGGCTCACGAGGAGAGCCATCTTCGCATAGGAAAGCTCATCGCGGACAGCGGCATGGACATCGCCGTGCTCATAGGCCGCGACAGGGATCTCTACGCGAGGGGCATAATGGACTCCGACAGGGCGTGCGGCATCAACTGCTTCCCGGACGTGGAGTCGGCGGCTGATTTCGTGAAGAGCATCATAAGGGAGGGCGACGCGGTGCTCGTAAAGGGCTCGCTCGCGACGAATATACACACCCTGGCTGAGAAGCTCAGGGAGGAGCTCGGGCAGGAGAACTGACAGTGCTTACCACAGGCGTTTTTGGAAAAGCGGCGCGGCCGGAGTCCGTGCTCGCCATAATATTCGCGGCCGATCTGGTCCTCGGAGCTGTGCTCGAGGGCCTGCTGCTCCCGCTGCTCAGGCGCCTCAAGGCCGGCCAGAGCATCAGGGAGGACGGCCCGAAGGAGCATCTCAAGAAGGCAGGGACCCCGACCATGGGCGGGATCGCGATCATCATACCGATCGCGCTCACTGGCTTTGCTCTCAGCAGGCTCTATCCGCAGGAGCGCTACAGCTTCATGTGGATATCGCTCTGCGCTCTGCTCTACGGGCTCATCGGCTTCGTGGACGACTTTATAATCGTGGTCAAAAAGAACAACGAGGGGCTCAAGCCGAAGCAGAAGCTCGCGCTGCAGATCCTCGTCGCCGTTATATACGCGATAAGCGAGTATCACTACGGCCACATGGTCTATGTGCCGTTCTTCGGCGCCTCGGTCAACCTGGGGCTGCTGACGGTGCCTTTCCTGGCCTTCGTGATGGTCGCCATGACCAACGCGGTGAACCTCACGGACGGGCTCGACGGGCTCTCCAGCAGCGTTACGATAGCCGCGGCGGGCTTCTTCTGCTGGGAGTTCTTCTCCGGAAGCTCCGCTCCCAAGGACTTCGCCGGCTCCGCCATGGCGGCCGCGGTGATGGGCTCCTGCGCGGCGTTCCTGCTCTACAACCGCCATCCGGCCAAGGTGTTCATGGGAGACACCGGTTCCCTTGCTCTGGGCGGCGCGATGGCCGCGATAGGCATCGCGATGAAGCTCGATCTCTTCCTGCCCATAGCGGGCGGGATCTATGTGGC
Organism: Bacillota bacterium; assembly: GCA_016283945.1. Taxonomy (GTDB): domain Bacteria; phylum Bacillota; class Clostridia; order Peptostreptococcales; family Anaerovoracaceae; genus RGIG2707. The sequence goes on along the minus strand of JAEENW010000225.1, from coordinate 499 downwards.
CGAGGCGCTCTCGGTCATAATACAGGTCTACGTGTTCAAGACGCAGAACGGGAGGCGCTTCTTCAGGATGTCGCCTCTGCATCATCACTTCGAGCTCGGCGGCTGGTCCGAGTGGAGGGTGGTGCTGACGTTCACGGGCGTGACCCTGCTCCTGGACATCATAGCGGCGCTGGCACTGTAGCGCACGGAGCCGGCAGGGCAAGAGCGGCGCGGGGTATACATGCTGCGCCCGGGAAGCGCGTCAGGGCGCCATGCCCCTGAAACAAAACGAATCGAAAGGTGGGTGCGGATCCATGAAGAAATATCTCGTACTGGGACTGGGAAAGTCGGGTAAGGCCGCTGCGGCGCTGCTCGCGAAGGAGGCCGAGGTCAGCGCCTGGGACTCCAAGCCCGAGGATAAGTTCGACCCCGCGGATATCGCGGCGCTTAAGGAAGCCGGCGTCAGGCTCTTCTTCGGGGACTTCCCTGAGGAGCGTTTTGACGAGCTCATTCTGAGCCC
>JAEENW010000224.1 GCA_016283945.1 Bacillota bacterium | reverse complement strand
CAGAAGATCCACGACATCCAGTACGGGAGAAGGGAGGCCGGCGATGAGCGCGCTTAACGCGGGGGCTCAGGGCGGCCTGAAGAGCCCTTCCAAAAAGAAAGAGAAGAAGAGCGGGCTTCCGTTCTACGGCCTTCCCAAGATCTGGCCCATGGTCAGGCCCTACAAGGCTGACATACTCATGATAGTCGCCGCGGCCCTCATCGAGAGCGGCTGCGACGTGGCGCGGCCGGTGCTGCAGAAGTACGCCCTCAATCACTACGTGCAGGGCGGCTCGCTGGACACCATAGTTCCGTTCGCCCTCGTGTATCTGGCCGTGGTGCTGCTCGGCGGGCTGGGCGTGGTGCTCGGGGTCAAGTACTCGACCTCGACCGAGGTGCGCATCAACCGCGACCTCAGGAACGCGGCCTTCTCCAAGCTGCAGAAGCTCTCCTTCGACTACTACAACCAGAACAGCGTGGGCTACATACACTCCCGCGTCATGAGCGACACCAGCGTCATAGGCGACCTCTTCACGAACCAGGTCTCCGACACGGCGCTGCTCGCGATCACCATCGTCGGCTCGATGTCGGTCATGCTCGCAAGCGACGCAAAGCTCGCGCTCATGGTCCTCGCGATCCTGCCGGTCGTCTCGCTGCTCTTCTCGTTCTTCGAGAAGAGGGTCTTCGACCTGCACCGCCAGGTGAGGGAGATCAACTCGAAGATCACGGGCAACTTCAACGAGGGCATAGTCGGCGCGAAGACCATCAAGTCGCTCGCGGTCGAGGAGCGCATAGGCTCCGATTTCCGCGGGGAGACCGCCCGCATGAGGAGCAAATCGGTCGAATCCGCCCGCGCGAGGGGCGTCTGCTCGATGATAAGCAACCTCGCCGCTTCCACCGCGATGGCGCTCATACTCTGGAAGGGCGGGGTCATCGCCGCAGAGGACGTGGGAACCTTCTCCATGTTCATGAGCTACGTTCAGAGGATGATGCAGCCGGTGCGCTGGCTGGTCGACACCCTCGTGATCTTCGTGCAGGGCGAGGTCAACATCGACCGCTACTGCCGCCTCATGGAGACCGAGCCCAGCGTCAAGGACAGCCCCGATGTCGAGGCTCTGTACGGCGACTGCTTCGAGCCCAAACGCGGGAACTGGGAGGAGATCAGGGGCGACATCGAGCTCAGCCACGTCGACTTCAAATACCCCGACGGCGAGGAATACATACTCGAGGACTTCAGCCTTAAGATCCCCTTCGGGACCAGCGTCGCAATCGTCGGCGAGACCGGAGCGGGCAAATCCACGCTCGCGAACCTGGTCTGCCGCTTCTACGAGCCCACCCGCGGGCAGGTGCTGATCGACGGCCGCGACGCGCGCGAGCGTTCGCAGCTCTGGCTGCACTCGGCTCTCGGCTACGTCCTGCAGAGCCCGCAGCTCTTCAGCGGGACCATCAGGGACAACCTGCGCTTCGGCAAGGAGGACGCGACCGACGCGGAGATCATGGAAGCCCTCGACCTCGTTTCCGCGCGCGGAGTGGTCGAGCGGCTCGAGAAGGGCCTCGATACCGACGTCGGAGAGGGCGGAGACCTGCTCTCGACCGGAGAGAAGCAGCTGATATGCTTCGCCCGCGCGGTGCTCGCCGACCCCAAGATCCTGGTCCTCGACGAGGCGACGGCCTCCGTCGACACCCTCACCGAGCAGCGCATACAGGCCGCCATCGGTAAGGTCATAAAGGGAAGGACCTCCATAGTGATCGCCCACAGGCTCTCGACCGTCGTGGATTCCGACATCATCCTCGTCGTGAACGACGGGAAGATCATCGAGAGAGGCCGCCACGAGGAGCTCCTCGCCGCGGGAGGGCACTACAGCCGCCTCTGGAAGCGCCAGTACGAGGACGAGGCGATCTCCGCGGTGTGGGAACAGAGAGCGGGCGCGATGTAGTGTCTGCTTTCCGGGGCCGTCCCGCGATCTGATCACCATACCCGCCGCCCCGCTCGTTGTTAGCGGGGCGGCTTTCTGATATAATAAAGTGTTGAAAGGAGCATAGGCACATCACATATGAAAGCACCGTTTTCAAAATACCTCGACTCCCTGACTGGGGGCCTGAGGACTCTTATAGACCTGCTCTCAGAGGACCACGACTACGTGAGCGCCCTCGCGACCGACTCCAAGGGTCTGGTCGTCAGGATCTCGCAGCACTCCAAGTCCGTCGGGAACAGGACCATGACCACGGAGAGGGGCGTCGTGCTGCGCGTAAGGCAGGACGGCCTCTACTTTGAGTACGCGACCGACGGCTTCGACCCGGAGCGCCCGGAGCTCACCGCTGAGGCCCTGAGGGCCGCGGAGAGGGCGCAGCGCGCTGCCGTCGAGGCGACCGGCACCGCCGTCTATGAGACCGGGATCATACCCGACGAGCCCTGGGAGCTCTTCGTCGAGAGGGAGACCGAATACCTCCCCGAGGACTGCGAGATCTCCGGCCTTGTTGAGAAGTTCTCCGAGATCTCCGACCGCGGCATGGCCATGAGCGAGTACATGCTCGACTGCAACGTCGCGGCTCAGTCGACCCACGTCTGCAAGCTCTTCCTCACGAAGAACAGGTACCTGCGCCAGAGCTACGTCTACAGCGAGGGCGGGGTCGCCGCGATCGTCGCGAAGGACGGCCAGAACCGCTTCGGCTACAAGAGCCTCTCCGGGCTCTGCGGCATAGAGCTCTTCGACGGCATCGACGAGAAGCTGCGCGGGGCGGTAGATCTGGCGCTAGAGCTTCTGGATTCCGACAGGATAGAGCCGGGCGAGTACGATATCATCACCTCTCCCGAGGTCAGCGGGCTCATCGCCCACGAGGCCTTCGGGCACGGCGTCGAGATGGACATGTTCGTAAAGGGCAGGGCGCTCGGAGCCGAATACATAGGAAAGCGCGTGGGCTCGGAGCTCGTAACCATGCACGAGGGAGCGCTCTGCGCGGAGAACGTCACCAGCTACGCTTTTGACGACGAGGGCTTCCCCGCGGGCGACGTCACCGAGATCGACCGCGGGATCCTGAAGACCGGCATCTGCGACGCGCTCAGCGCGCTCAGGCTCGGCACCGTCCCGACCGGCAACGGCAAGAGGGAGAACTTCGAGCACAAGGTCTACACCAGGATGACCAACACCGTCTTCGACTCCGGCAGCGACAGCCTCGAGGACATGATCGCGTCCGTGAAGCGCGGCTACCTGCTCGAGGGCATGGACAGCGGCATGGAGGACCCCAAGCACTGGGGCATACAGTGCATCATCACGCTGGGACGCGAGATCATAGACGGAAAGCTCACCGGCAAAGTCGTCGCCCCGGTCATCATGACCGGTTACGTGCCCGACCTGCTCGGAAGCGTGAGGATGGCGTCGCCCGACCGCCAGATATTCGGAAGCGGCGGCTGCGGCAAGGGCCACAAGGAGTGGGTCAAGGTCTCTGACGGAGGCCCGTATCTGCTGACCCGCGCGAGGCTTGGATAGGAGGGCGCCATGACTGTTGAAAGAATAGCAGAGATACTCAAGGCTTCCGGAGCTTACGGCTGGGAGATCAGCGACACGAAGCTCACCGGAAGGGAATTCTATTTCATAAAGCACAGCCTGGACCAGGCGAGGGCAAAGGACGTCAGGCACATCACGCTCAAGGTCTACGGGCTCTCTGAGGACGGGAGCTCGATGGGCTCCGCCTCCGCCGACGTGCCGCCGAGCGCTGCGGAGGAAGAGGTCGCGAAGACCGTCTCCGACCTCATCTATCAGGCATCCCTCGTGAAGAACAAGCCCTACGAGCTGAATCCCGCGAGACCCGTCGAGCCCATGCCGGAGTGCGCCGCCGATCCCGACGGTGAGGCGAGGCGCTTCATCGAGGCGATGGCCTCCGTGCGCGAGACGGAGAGCGAGGACCTCAACAGCTACGAGATATTCGCGAACTTCGCCGAGAGGCGCTTCATGAACTCCCGCGGCGTGGACGTCACCGAGAGGTTCCCGTCCTCCATGGTCGAGGCCGTGGTCAACGCCAGAAGAGACGGGCACGAGATAGAGCTCTACAGGCTCTACGAGCTCGGCGCCTGCGACGCCGATACGCTCAGGAAGGACATCGAGGAGACCATGGCCTTCGGAAAGGACAGGCTCATCGCCGTCCCGACACCGCCCCTCGGGAGCTGCGCCGCCGTGTTCTCCACGGACGCCGCGCTGCAGATATACGAGTACTTCCTGGGCAATCTCAACGCGGCCTACGTCGTCAGGGGGATGAGCGCCTTCGAGATAGGAAAGCCCGTTGCCCAGGATATCGAGGGCGACCGGGTGAGCGTGTTCGCGCGCAGGGTGCTTCCGGGCTCCCCCGCGAACTTCTCCTGCGACGCCGAGGGAGCGCCGGTGCGCGACCTCTGCCTGATGGAGGATTCCGTTCCGAGGCACTGGTGCGGCTCGAGGATGTTCACGCAGTACCTCGGGCTGGACGACGCCTTCTCCCTCACGAACTGGGAGGTGAGGGGCGGAAGCCGTCCCGCGGCCGAGCTGAGGAAGGGGGACTTCCTCGAGGTCGTGGAGTTCTCCGATTTCCAGGTCGACGACATGACCGGAGATATCTTCGGCGAGATACGCCTCGGCTACCTGCACAGGCAGGGCAACGTTATCCCCGTCACCGGAGGCTCTGTCTCCGGCAACATGAGGGAGAACCTCGCCTGCATGAGCATGTCGTCCGAGCAGAGGCAGTACGCCAACGCCCTCATCCCCGCCGTCACGAGGCTCGAGAAGGTCACGGTGAGCGGGATAGAGGAGTAGAGAAATAGACCGCGCGGGGCCGCGCCCCGGGCTTCGCCCGGGCGGCGCTGCGCGCCGGGGGCGCGGAGCGCCCCCGCGGTCCCTTCATCTTCGTTACAGGAGGCAGCAATGGATCAGATAGGAATGTTCGAGAACCGCGTCGAGAGGCCCCTCGCCGACAGGCTGAGGCCCCGCACGCTGGACGAGTTCTACGGCCAGACGCATCTGCTCGGGCCGGGAAAGATCCTGCGCCGCCTCATCGAGGGCGACAGGATCTCCTCCATGATCTTCTGGGGTCCTCCGGGAGTGGGCAAGACCACCCTCGCGGGGATCATCGCGGAGAGCACGAGCTCTGAATTCATCAACTTCTCCGCCGTCACAAGCGGCATCAAGGAGATACGGACCGTCATGGAGCAGGCCGAGCGCAACCGCCGCCTCGGCACCCGCACCATAGTCTTCGTCGACGAGATCCACCGCGTCAACAAGGCCCAGCAGGACGCCTTCCTGCCCTTCGTCGAGAGGGGCAGCATAGTCCTCATCGGCGCCACCACGGAGAACCCTTCCTTCGAGGTCAACGGGGCGCTGCTCTCGCGCTGCAGGGTATTCGTGCTCAAGCAGCTCACCGAGCAGGACGTCTTCGGGATACTCAGGAGAGCCGTCTCCGATCCGCGGGGATTCGGAAGCGAGAAGGTCGACATCTCCGACGAGGTCCTGCACAGCGTCGCGGCCTTCTCCAACGGCGACGCGAGGGCGGCTCTCTCGACCCTCGAGATGGTCATACTCAACTCCGACATCGACGAGGACGGTACTATCCACGTCACCGAGGACATACTGCAGCAGTGCGTTTCCCGCAGGGCGCTGCTCTACGACAAGGACGGCGAGGAGCACTACAACCTCATCTCCGCCCTGCACAAGTCCATGCGCAACTCCGACCCCGACGCCGCGGTCTACTGGCTCGCGCGCATGCTCGAGGCCGGCGAGGATCCCATGTACATAGCCCGCCGCGTGACCCGCTTCGCCGCCGAGGACATAGGCATGGCCGACCCAAGGGCGCTCGAGATATGCGTCGCCGCCTTCCAGGCCTGCCACCTCATAGGCATGCCCGAGTGCAGCGTGCACCTCACCGAGGCCGTGGTCTACAACTCCCTCGCGCCCAAGTCCAACGCCATGGACGTCGCCTACATGGAGGCCAAGCAGGACGCCCTTCAGATGCTGGACGAGCCCGTCCCGCTCGTCATACGCAACGCCCCGACCCGCCTCATGAAGGAGCTCGGCTACGGCAAGGGCTATCAGTACGCCCACGACAGCCGCGACAAGCTCACCAACATGCAGTGCCTGCCTGATTCCCTGCTCGGAAGGGAGTACTACCATCCAACCAAGCAGGGCTTCGAGGAGCGCTACGGAGAGCGCCTCTCCGAGATCAAGAAGTGGAAGGCCGAGCACGGCGCCCCGGGCTTTGATAAGTACGGCAAGCCAAAAGGGAGCGAAGAGGACGAATAGAACTGTGACCACCGTTTTCTGCGGTGGTCTTTTTTCCTTCAGCCAATGAACTCGGAAGCCGCCGCGGAAGCAGCCAGTTATAAGCGGAGATGAACCTCTTGGCGCGAATTATTATCTATTCTTATAACAGAGTATGGCTTATCTGATAATCCTGTTTGCCTGCCGTCCATTTGTGGGATATACTATTTGTGTATGGGTGCGCGCACTTTCTTTTTGGTGTCTTCAAATTGAGGAGCGCCGCCGAAATTGCAATAATATAGCTTATCAACCATAGTTGTATTGAGAAAGAGGGGAGAAATGTTGTCAAAGTATTTTAAACATGGACTGGCTCTCATTCTCTGCCTGTCCCTTGTCCTGGGGGCCTTCTCTCCCGCGTTCGCGGAAGAGACAGAACCCGAGTGGACCGTCTCCAAGTCAAAGACAGCGTCAGAGTATGAGCTTGATCCAACGCAGAAGCAGACGGAAGTCACCCTGTCGCTGCCTTCTGCGGAGTTCAGGACGGCCATCGACGTCGTTTTCGTAATGGATAAATCGACGTCGGTCGCGGCCGTAGACGGGCAGTTCACAGAGCTCGTCAAGGACATGATCGATGAACTGTGTGAGAAGGATATCGATCTTAAGATCGGTATCGTCAAGTTCAGAGGCGCTGCGTCCGATGCCATCGAGACTGTCGGCAAATCCGCAGGTCTTAGCGGCCTCACCTCCGCACAGGATCTCCTAGAAATAGGTGACGCTGCAAATGACAAGACCTATCTCGAGCTGGCGCTCGATGCCGCTCCTACGGGAAATGGAAGCGGAGTGCACAGCGGACTGACCAAGGCCGAGGCACTGTTGTCCGATGATGAAGATGTAGAGGATGAAAACAAATACGTCATCCTGCTGACTGACGGAAAGAGCTATATCTGGGATGAGGGCGGAGTCGCTACCACCATCCATGCTCAGTGGTATAAGCAGTTCAAGATCCAGAGCAGCGGCAAGATCGCTGTGAGCCAGGTCTTCGGACAGGATAAGATATCATATAATAACAACGCGGATCCTGACAGGCTGATCAATTTTGA
>JAEENW010000223.1 GCA_016283945.1 Bacillota bacterium | reverse complement strand
GCCCTCCTCGGCGAAGGAGAAATCAGCCCAGCGCTTTTCGAGAGTTCCGGGCGCGCCGGCTCCAGGACCGTTCAGCCTCTCCCTGAAGCGCTCGTCCGTCCTGACCTCAAGCCCGAAGCTCTCAGCTGCGGGGGTCACGGTCTGAACGCTCCTCAGATACGGGCTGCTGAGAAAGGCGTCGATATGCCGTCCTCTCAGCGTATCGAGTACCAGGCTTCTATCCTCCATGCCGGTCTCTGTGAGCGGCCTGGTCCTCTCGTCGCTGTAGGGGTGAAGCGACTGCGCGTGCCTCACGAATATCACGGTAGTTCTGTCCATGTCGGTCCTCCTTTTGAAAGATGCGGAAGATGATCGGCGGAAGAGGCGGCCTTCAGAGAAGCCGCGTCCACTTCACCCTGAGCTCCGTTAGATATCTCGAAACGTACTCCGGATCGGAAAACTCGCGCATCACGTAGTCCTCCGAGCTGCTCAGACTGCCGTTCTCCGCCCGGGCGATTACAAGGGCTGAAAACGCGTCAAGCTCCGCGAGATAAGCCTCAGCCTCTTCGCCGGAAAGACTTCCCTCAGCGGCTGCCCTTTCAGCCATCCTGAAGCTGTCGGAGAGCATGAATAGCCGCGTAACGTCGTCGAGCTCCGGCGCCCTCAGGGGATGAAAAAGACAGTTCCTTCTGTCCTCGGCCGAGCCGAGCCTGCGTGACAGCTGCGCCGCTGCGGAATACTCGCCGAGAGCCTCCCTGCCGCGCTTTTTCGAGCTCCGCAGACCCCGGACGAGCTCCTCTGCCCACAGATCCTCGGTCTCCTTAGAGACACGGAAGATCTCGTATTCACCGCCCCTGCCGTCCAGATCCATATAAAAGCGGTTCCCCGCATATCTCAGAAACAGTTGCTTGGCTCGCTCCATGACCTCAGCCCGGGACATTAAAAGGACCCGGCTCCCGCCTTATTATAGCGTGAGCCGGGCCTTCAGTTAAAGCGTTTTCACGCGAGCTGGCCGAACAGCAGCCTCCTGCCGCAGCAAGCCCTGATGAGCTCGCTGTCATGTGTCACGACAACTATCGTTGTACCCATGAGCCTGAGGCGCTCCAGAAGCGACGCGGTCTGCATCATGTGCGCGTGATCCAGCCCGCTTGTGGGCTCGTCAAGCAGCAGTATTCGCCTCCCCGAAGCCAGCGCGCAGGCTATGGCGAGGCGCTGCTTCTGACCTCCGGACAGGCTCTGCGGATGCCTGTCCGCAAAGCCGTCAAGGTCCAGCCCGGCCAGGATATCCATCGCCCTTCCGCGCTCGTCGGAAGTGCCCTTCGGCAGGGATATGAGAACCTCGTAGAGTACACTCTCGGTAAAGAGCTGATTGCCCGTGTCCTGCATGACCATAAAGCAGAGCTTCTGCCGCTCTTTGGCTGAATAGAGCCTTCCTCCGAATTTCAGTGTGCCCCTGCAGCCCTTCTCCGATCCGCACAGGCAGTTGAGGAAGCTGGTCTTTCCGGCTCCGTTCGATCCCGTCACCGCGGTGATCTCGCCTGCCGCCAGCCGCAGCTCAGGCAGGTCGAACAGCGGCGCTGCGGATCCCGGGTAGGAGAAGCTGAAGTCCCGCAGAACAATGGCATCGTCTCCGGGCAGGACCGTCGGAAGCTCAATGCTTTCCGGAGCCTCCTGCCTGATCCCCCGAAGCCCAATGGCTGCGAGTCCGGAGTCGCTGAGACCTTTCTTTTCTTCCCCGGAGAGCTCCCTCACTATCCTTCCCTCGCTCATGATCAGCGCCCTGTCCACGAGGTCCCACAGATAAGCTATACGGTGCTCGGCTGCAATGATGGTCTTTCCCTGCTTCTGCCAGAGCTTTATCGTCTCGCGAAGCGACGCGGTCGCTTCATAGTCGAGATTCGCGGACGGCTCGTCAAGAAGTATTATATCGGCGCCGCTAACATCCACTGAGGCGCACGCTATCTTCTGCTTCTCGCCGTCGGACAGCTGAAAGATGCTACGGTCCATCAGCTTTTCGATGCCGAAGCGAGATACCGTCCCGTCGATCCTGGAGTAGATCTCCTCTTCGGGAAGCCCGCGGTTCTCACATCCGAAGGCGAGCTCTCCCGTGGTATCCACGTTGTAGAACTGGCTTCTCGGATTCTGAAATACCGTTCCGACCAGCATTGCTGTCTCGTAGAGCTCCCTGTCCGTGACAGATCTTCCGTCGATCAGTACGCTCCCCTCGACCTTTCCCGGATAGAAGTGCGGGATGAGGCCGTTGATCAGCCTCAGGACCGTGGTCTTTCCGCAGCCGGAGGGCCCAGTAAGAAGAACGAACTCTCCGGTCTCAACGCGGAGATCGACCCCGGTTAGGCTGTTCCTGAGCTCCGCGCCTGATTCCTCCGAACCGTAGCGGAAGCTCACATTCTTCAGTTCTACCATAGCTTCACCCCAATCGATTCAAGTATCCACAGCAGGATGACGAAGAGGCAGCCTGCCAGCAGTATGAAGTCCTGCGCGCGGAAGCCTATGCGGCAGATGTTCGTTCTCCTCACCGGAGCTCCGAGCCCTCTGGTCAGGGCCGACGCGGACAGCTCTTCGCCTATGCGCACGGTGGAGCTCATCATGGGCACGAGCTGGTATTCCAGTACCTGAGAAGCTCTGGCGCCGCCCAGGTGTATGCCGCGCATCCTCATGGCGCGGCGTATCGACTTCCACTCCGAGGCGATGGTCGGAAACAGCCTGAACATGACAGACATAGGAATCGTTACCGCCTGCGGCATCCTGATCTTCTCCATGGCGGAGATGAACTCGCTCACCGTCGTCGTGGCTATGAGATACTCTCCCATGACCACGGTCACGGCGAAGCGCGTCAGTATCCCGCCGCAGAACAGGGCGAAGTAATTCAGCACCCCCGGAAGGCGCGGCATGATGAACAGCAGTCCGTATCCGGTTGCCAGCATGATCACGCCGCGGGCAAAGCTCTTCCAGCGCCGCTCTATCAGCAGCAGCGCGAACGGAAGAAACGACATCGCTGTCTTCGCGGGCCGCAGCGCTTCGCCGCCGAGCCCTCCCATCACGAACAGCGCCAGAAGCAGGACCAGCGCGAGCTTGGTGCGGGGGTCGAGAAAGCCTCTGCGATTTTCCTGCGAGCGTTCAGACGAATAGGCCATCACGCAAGCCCGGCCTTCTCGAAATGCTTCCCGAGGAGCTTTCTGCCTATAGTCCCTCCTATCATTCCGCATACGAAGCAGGCAAGCAGGAGTACCGGCGCCATCCAGAGCGGCATCAGCCTCTGGACAGCGTCTATGTAGGCCTGGCCGTAATCGGCGCGCTGAGCGAAGTAGCCCTCATAGTCCGTAAAGAGCGGCAGATAGTTTCCGAAGACCCACATGCTGAACAGCCCGTATGACAGAACGGCACTCCTGCTGCTCCTGTACTCTCCGCTCCTGAAGCAGCGCTCAGCCAGAAGTCCGGCCACCGCGCAGGTCAGAAGCGGCCACGGGCCCATGCCCGTCAGAAGCATCATTATCCCCATGATCATTGCGAAGATGAAGATCATTCCCGGCTTTTTCACCTTGGTGAGGAAGAGCATGAACGGAACGCCTCCGAGTATCGGGACGAGCACGGACAAAAGCGGCAGGAATATCGGGATCATCCCGAGCATCGCTACCGCGAACAGTATCACGAAATAGATCGCCGCGTATATTCCCACGTTTATGAGATCGCGTCCCTTCAGTTTGTTGTCGGTTTTCATGTGCTTATCCTCCTTATGCGCTTACGCTCTTACCTTCCAGCTGGCCGCCTCGCGGCGTTCGCCTATGAAGCTCCTGTACAGTCCGTCCTCCAGCATCAGCGACGCGTGAGTGCCCTGCTGGACTATCTTTCCGTGATCTATCACCAGGATCTGGTCCGCGTGCTCTACGGTCTTCAGACGGTGCGCTATCATGATCACGGTCTTCTCCGCAGTCAGCGCCTGTATCGCGCGCATAAGCTCGTTCTCGTTCTCGGGGTCCACGTTCGCGGTCGCTTCGTCGAGGAATATCACCGGAGCGTCCTTCATCATGGCCCTGGCTATCGAGATGCGCTGCTTCTCGCCGCCAGAGAGGCTGGCTCCGCCCTCGCCTATGACGGTGTCGTAGCCGCCTGGCATAGCGCTTATGAAGTCGTGGCAGCAGGCCTTCTTCGCCGCGGCTATGACCTCGTCCATGCCCGCTTCGGGCTGGCCGAATCTGATATTGTTGGCGATGGTGTCGTGGAACAGGTACACGTTCTGGAACACGAAGGAATAATTCTTCATGAGCGAATCCATGTCGTAGTCCTTCACGTTTCTGCCGCCGAGCGTCACCTCTCCGCTGTCCGCGTCCCAGAAGCGGGCCAGAAGGTTCACCAGGGTCGTCTTGCCTCCTCCAGAGGGACCGACTATTGCCGTCGTAGTCCTCTCAGGCACCCTGAGCGTTATGCCGTCGAGTATCCTGCGTTTGTCGTAGGAGAACTCGAGCTCGTTCGCGCATATGTCGCGGTTCTCGGGCTCTATCTCCTCTCCCGTGATGTCCATCTGCGGTGTCTTAAGTATCTCGCTCGCTCTGTCGACGCTCATGTCGACGACTCTGAGCAGCGCCGAATAGTTGCCCGCGGTCTCAAGGCTCGCGTTCACTATGAAGGCTGAGATGACCATGACCACCGCGGTCAGGGTATCCATTGTCCCGGCGCAGTAGTAGGCGCAGGAAAACGCGACCATGCACACGCCGGTGAGCTTGGCGACGAGGTTCTGGGCGCTCATGCGCGGTATGAGGGTCAGCTCCATGTCCGTGTTGACCTTGACGTTGGCCGCTATGGCGTCGTTCAGCTCCCTGCTCTTCTGACCGGACAGGTGATAGGCTTTAACCTCTGTCATACCCTGGAGGTACTCGAGGACCTTCTCGACCAGCCGTTCGTCAGCCTCTATCTTTCTGCCGGCCATGCTGCTCGCGGCCTTCTGCAGGAATCTGTTTGCGAGAAGGAACGCCGCAAATCCCGCCGTGAGCACCAGCGCTATCCTGACGTCGAAGAACAACAGCATCACTATGATCAGAGTCGTAGTGAGAAGGCCCTCGCAGACCAACATCACTACGCG
>JAEENW010000222.1 GCA_016283945.1 Bacillota bacterium | reverse complement strand
CCGGCGCCCTATGGCGGCGCTCACCCCGTTCTGTGCGGCAAAGGAGAGGGGCACGTCCGAGCCGAGCTGAGCCGCTGCCACGAGCAGGGCCTTCATAGCGAAGGCGTCACGCCCGACCGACACCGCGATCTCCTCGTCGGGATCGCTTCCGTCCTCAGACGGCTGCAGCAGCGAGAGCAGAGCCTGCCTTCTGTCTTCGAGCTCCTGCGGGATGAGTCCCCAGAGCAGCGCGAGCCCGGTGATGACGGCCGCGCCGTCCGCCGAGCCTCCCGCGAGCCCCGCCGCGACGGGTATCCTCTTTTCTATCTCTATGTCTATCCTCTCGGTAACGTTGGAGTGGAAGAGGGAGTGCATGAGCTCGGCCGCCCTGTAGGCGAGATTGTCCGAGCCGCAGGAGAGCCCGCTGTCACCGCAGTCGAGGGTGAGCGTCAGGTCGCTGCCGTAGGCGCCGCCCTCGCCGGAGCTCGCGGTGCCCAGCTGGTCCCAGCTCACGCGCACGCTGTCGCAGAGCTCCACGGCCTGCATGAGGGTCTCGACCTCGTGGAAACCGTCGGGTCTCTTTCCGTAGACGTTTAGTATGTGGTTGATCTTGGCGTAGGCTTTGATCTCTGCGCTTGTGCTCATTCCTGTATCCTCCGGTGTGTTCCCGCGTCACCCGCCGCGAGAGGTTTTGTGCGGGTCCTGCCGCGGGGCTCCACCTGCCGCAGCGGGCAGAGCCTCCTCAGGGCGCCCCGCGGGCGCCTGTTTCGTCCTTCAAATAATATCACAAGAAATTCATCCGCTCGTAAAGAATGTGATACAATTATGTGTCATATTATATCCTGGGAGAAAAAGATATGAATAACACTATAATCGCGGTAGACAACAGCGGTTCTTACCGCGTCTACCTCACCCTCAGCACCGGCATGGTGCAGGAGGCTGTAGATATACACGGCTGCTCGCACACGGCGGCGGCAGCGCTCGGCAGGACGATAACGGCGGCGGGGCTCATGGGTCTCATGCTCAAAGGGGAGGACGACAAGCTCACCGTCCAGATCAAGGGCGACGGCCCTGCGAAGGAGATACTCGCGTCGGCCAACTCGCGCGGCGAGGTCAAGGGCTACATCTCCGACCCGAGCGTCGAGCTCCCGCTCACGGAGAGCGGCAAGCTCAACGTCAGCGGGGCCATAGGAAACGGAACGCTCACCGTCATCAAGGACCTCGGGCTCAAGGAGCCCTATGTGGGCAGGATAGACCTCGTGAGCGGCGAGATCGCCGAGGACTTCACTCAGTACTTCATGGCCTCGGAGCAGCAGCCCTCCAGCGTCGCGCTGGGGGTACGCATGAACTCCGGCAAGGTCGAGGGCGCCGCCGGGATGATCATCCAGGTCCTTCCGGACGCCTCGGACGAGGCGCTCACGGCGCTCGAGGACATGCTCTTCTACATGGACTCCATCAGCCTGCTCGCGCAGGACGCCGAGCAGAGCGGGGCGGAGGACAAGATAGCCGACCTGTTCGGCAGGATATTCAAGGGCCTTCCCGAGGCCTTCGCGCCTCACATCCTCGAGGAGAGGGAGCTTCGCTGGCACTGCGACTGCAGCCGCGAGCGCATGGAGAGGGCGCTCATATCCATAGGAAAGAAGGACCTCGCGGAGATCGCCGAAGAGGGACACGCGGAGCTGACCTGCAGCTTCTGCAGGACGAGCTACACTTTCGACAAGGAGGAGCTGATGAGGCTTCTCGAGGAGGCGAGATAGTTGATCAAGGATGTGACTGTCAAGATAACCGGTACCGTCGACATGCATCAGCGCGGCGAGGAGCCGCGGCGCGACGTGATCGAGTTCATCACGGACGGCCGGCTCATGACCCGCGGAAAGGTCACCAAGGTCGTCTATAACGAGCTCGAGGACAGCGGAATGTACGGGATGAAGACCAGCGTGATCGTCACCCCGAACATGGTGCGCGTCGAGCGCAGGGACGACGGCGAGAAGCATCTCGAGATGGTATTCCGCGAGGGGCACCGCTACAACGGCGAGTACTCCACGCCCTACGGAAACATCGGGCTCGAGCTGCTGACCAACTGCATCGAGGGCTTCGAGGAGGGCGCGGACATAGGCTCCAAGCTAAAGGTCGACTACAGCATAGCGCTGAAGGGCCTCTCGGAGAGCAACAACCTCTTCGAGCTCGAGATACTCGGAGAGGACGAGGACAGATAGGGCGCCGGGGCACCGGAGCCGCGGGCTCCGAGGAAAGCGCCGGCTTTTAGCCGCGCCCTGAGCGCGGCGCATGGGAGTTATAACGATATGAGTTCTACAAGAGAAAACAGAGAATCGAGAAGAAAGAGGGCGGTGCGCATCACCGCGATCATCATCACGGCGGCGATGCTGCTCATGTCCGCCTCGTACATCCTCAGCCTGTTCGCCGTCAGGGCGGAGGGGCTCGCGGGAAGCGGCCTGGTGGCTTACGCGGCCGAGAGCGAGGGCGCGGCTCCCGCGGCGCCGGAGGGCCAGCCGGGCGATCCCGCCTACGAGCAGAGGCTCTCGGACCTGCGCGCGCAGGAGAGGATCGAGAAGCTCGGCGATCTGATATATTACCTTCGCATGAACTACAAGGACAGCCTCGACCTCAACGATCTCGCCAACGGCGCGATCGAGGGCATCATGAGCGTACTTGGCGACAAATACAGCCGCTACTTCTACGCTGAAGACGTCAGCATGGAGGAGCTCTTCTCCGACCTCGAGAACGAGTACGCGGGGGTGGGCGTCACCATCACCGAGTCCGCGGGCGAGGTCTTCATCATGGACGTCAACCCGAGCGGTCCGGCCTACGAGGCGGGCATACGCGCCGGCGGCACCATCACCGCGATCGACGGGCAGAGCGTCAAAGGCAAGACCATCACCGAGGTAGCCGCGATGCTGCGCGGTGAGACCGGCACCCTCGTGCAGATCTCCGTCAGCAGCGGCGGCAAGACCTACGCCTATTCCGTTACCAGGCGCATGGTCGTCAGCTCCACCGTCAGGGGCGAGATGCTCGACGGCCAGATCGGCTATATCGCCGTGAACAGCATGAGCGGCGCCACCGCGACCGAGTTCATCCAGGAGAAGCTCATCCTGCTCAACCAGAACATGCAGGGCCTCATCCTCGACCTCAGGGACAACACCGGCGGCTACATGGAGACCGCCATCAACATCGCCGACCAGCTCATGGACAGCGGCGTCATCACCGTCTACTTCAAGAAGGGCGAGCCCTTCGCGGTCGTCGAGGCGACCCCGAACGACATGAGGAAGGTCCCCGTGGTCGTACTTGTCAACGAGAACACCGCCTCCTCCGCCGAGATGCTCACAGGAGCCCTGCACGACACGCTCAAGGCCCCGCTCGTGGGAGAGACGACCTTCGGCAAGGGCATAGCTCAGTCGACCATCCCGCTCTACAACGACGACATACTCAGGCTCTCGACCTTCTACTTCAAGACGCCCAACCACGGCGAGATCCACGGCAACGGCATCAGGCCGGATTACGTGGTGCACGCCGCGGGCAATTACACCAGGTCCCAGGCTGAGGCGCTGAAGGCCTCCGTCTACAAGCTCAGCCGCTCCGAGGAGGCGAAGCCGGGAGACATCTCCGTCAACGTTCTCGCCGCCCAGCAGAGGCTTCAGATCATGGGCTACGACGTCGTCGCGCACGCGAAGCTCGACGATGCGACCGCGGCCGCCCTCAGGGACATCCAGAAGCTCGAGGGTCTCGCCGAGACCGGAGAGCTCGACAAGATGACGATAAGGGCGCTCAGCTCGAGGTTCGAGGACATGCTCAGCGCGCCGTCCGGCACCGACCCGCAGCTCGAGAAGGCCATCGAGGTCATGAAGGAGATACTCGCGAAATAGGTAGGCCGCAAGGACCTTTAAGGAGGACAGTATGACCATACTCGTGATCGACGGACAGGGAGGAAGGCTCGGCCAGAAGCTCGTGGAGAGCCTCAGAAGCAGCTTCCCCGAGTCCGAGATACTCGCGGTCGGCACCAATACCGTCGCGACCGGCTCCATGCTCAAGGCGGGAGCCGACAGGGCGGCGACCGGCGAGAACGCCGTGATCGTCTCCTGCAGGACGGCGGACATCATAGCCGGCCCCATCGGGATAGCTCTGGCTGACGCCCTCATGGGCGAGATCACGCCCGCAATGGCCAACGCCGTGGCTTCCGCTCCGGCCTACAGGGTGCTCATCCCCATGAACCTCTGCGACACCTACGTCGCCGGGGTAGAGGGCTCGTCCACGGCTATCATCGCCGACGCGGTCGAGCACATCAAGACCCTCATGAGCGCGGCTCAGGCCCGCTGAGGCCCCGCCTCGCTTTCATTGCGATACTGTCCCGGCGGCTCACGCACTTTGCCGCCGGGCTGTTTTTATTCAGGAGAGATCAAAAATGGCAGACATCACTCTCACAAGGCTCACCGCAGACGACCGGGAGCAGTTCATCCTCGACAACCAGAGGGCCTTCAAATACGGGGCGCTGGAGGAGTTCGGGGAGCGCGACAGCCACTTCGAGGAAGACGGCGAGATCATCTCCCGGAAAACGATCGAAAAGAGCATAGACGGCGGCGCCGCTTACAGGATCCGGGAAGACGGAAGGATCGTCGGAGGGCTCGTGCTGAGGATAGATGAGGAAACGCAGCACAACCACCTGGACCTGCTGTTCATCGACCCGGAGGTACACAGCAGGGGCATCGGCTTTGCCGCGTGGCAGGAGGCGGAGCGCCTCTATCCGGAGACGAAGGTCTGGGAGACCTGCACCCCCTATTTCGAGACCAGGAACATTCATTTTCGAGAAGATCATGAAGTGATCTACGCCGTTTGCTTTGAGAAAGTTGTTGACATATGTCACCAACAGGTCTATCGTATTTATTGACATATGTCAGAAAGGAAAGCGTTATGCCGAGACCATTCAGATACCGCAGAATAGAGCAGT
>JAEENW010000221.1 GCA_016283945.1 Bacillota bacterium | reverse complement strand
TGTAGTCGAGCTCGAAGATGCCATAGAGCGCCCTAACGGCGTCGCTGTCCTCCTCGTCGAGGGGAACGCGGGTGAGTAGCTTGATCAGTCCCTGCATGGCGTTCTTTCCGAGCTGGGGCTTTGAGGCGTGGCTCTGCACGCCGGTGACGGTGATCTCGACGCCCTCCTCGCTCTCTTCGAGCTCGAGACCGAACTCCTCGGTGATGCCCATGCGCATTGCGATGCGCTCTACTGTCTGCGCATCGACGTCCTTCACGAAGGCTGTCGCGCTGGCGGGGACTATGTTGCTTACGGTGCCGGAGGTGAAAGTGATGCCGGACTCATAGCGCTTTTTGATGACGCAGCCCGAGCCGGACTTCTCGCAGCTTACGAGCGGGTAGGTATTGTCGGGGCTGAAGGAGAGATCGGGAGCTCCGCAGACCTCCTTATAGTGCTCGATACACTTCATGCCGCTCTCCTCGTTGCAGCCGAAGATGACCCGCACGCGGCGCCTGAGCTGAACGCCGGCCTCGAGGACCGCCTTTAGGGCGTACAGCGACATGATGGCCGGTCCCTTGTCATCGAGCGTTCCGCGGCCGTAGAGCTTTCCGTCGTCTATCACGGCTCCGAAGGGATCGTGGATCCAGCCGTCACCCGCGGGGACTATGTCGAGATGGGTGATGATGCCGAGCACCTCGCTGCCCTCCCCCGCCTCGGCGTAGCCGGCGTAGTTGTCCAGGTTCTCTGTCCTGAAGCCCATGCGGGCAGCCGCCGCCAGAGTCGACTCGAGGCAGTCCGCCACGACCGGTCCGAAGGGCTTGCCCTCCTCGGCTTCACCCTGCACGGAATCGAAGCTGAGAGCCGTGCTCAGGTCCGCGATGAGGGCCTGCATGTTCTCCTCTATCCATCTGTCTGCTGCTTTGTTCATATCGTGTCTCCTTAGAAAATTGTTATATATGCGGACCGGCCCGCGGATCAGGCCTGCCTGGGACTTAGTATCTCCCGCACCGCGTTTCCGTCGCTTTCGATCAGGGCGAGCTTCTTCTCTCTCGGATAGCTCTTGATCTCCGCTTCTCTCTTTGAGGCGGCGGATCTGTCCTCCGCCCTCTCGGCGTAGACCATCTCCACCGGCCTGCGCGGCCTGGTGTACTTGGCGCCCGTGCCGGCGTTGTGCGCGGCGAGGCGCTTTGCAGGATCGTTGGTTATCCCCGTGTACAGGCTGCCGTCAGAGCAGCGAAGTATGTAGACTATATAATCGGCGTTCATCCGCGGCATTACTTCTCAAGCTCGAGAGCCATGGTGCGCGCCACCGAGGCAGCGAGCTTCATCACCTCGAGCAGATGCTCATCCGGCATCGCGTCTATGTAGCGGTAGACCTCGAGGTTCATCGGGCCGCTGTAGTCTATATCCCTGAGGGCGCTCAGGACTTCCTTCCAGGGCACATTGGTCCAGCGGTACCCGTCCTCGTTGAGCGCGGGCATCTGGTGCATGTCGTAGCGCCCGTCGTTGTCGTGGACGTGGAGGTACTGAACGTAGCCCCTGCTCTTCCTGATGAAGCCGGGAGCGTCGCCCGTTGTCAGATTTGCGTGCCCGATATCGAGGCAGCCGCAGACCATGGGACTGTTCAGGGCTTCCTGCATCCCGCAGAACATCTCGGGAGAACCCAGGCAGAACTGAGTGAAGTCGTTGGTCCCGGGAGCCCTGCCGCCGAGGTTCTCGACGGCAATCTTTATACCGAAGCGCTCGGCGTACGGGAGCAGGGATCTGTAGTATTTGAGGTTGTAGTCGAAGTGGGCCTGAAGATCGTCCTCGGGGAGCCTTATGCTGTGGACCACTATCATCGGGGCGCCGAGACGGGAGGCGAATTCCATTGCGCGGACGACATCGTCGTACTTTTTGCAGCTGCGGTCGAATTCCATGCCGTACTTGACCTCGAACGGAGCGTGCGACTGGCTTATCGCTATGCCCTGAAGCTTAGCGTACTCGCGGATCTCATCCGCGATCTCGAGATATCGCGGTGAACCTACGACATCGTCCCAGTCCTTCATCTGGCAGAGGTCAAAATCCATGCCGGTGAGTCCGGCAAGCCTGTAATAGTCGAAGATGCGCTTGTCGCCGAGGCGCCTTCTGATGGGCATGTTCTCAACTGAAAGTATCATGGAGCTGCTCCTTTCGCTGCGCGGCCGGTCTGTGGCCGTGAGTTTATAAAAATGAGCCGGACAGCGCTCACTGTCCGGCCCATAGGGCTGTCGCTACTTGAAGTATCTCTCGAGCAGTCCCTTGAGAGCCTTGCCGTGCCTGGCTTCGTCCCTGGCCATCTCGTGAACGGTGTCATGGATGGCGTCGAGCCCGAGGGCCTTGGCCTTCTTGGCGAGCTCGGTCTTTCCGGCGGTGGCGCCGTACTCGGCCTCTACTCTCATCTCGAGGTTCTTCTTGGTGGAGTCGGTGACGACCTCGCCGAGGAGCTCAGCGAACTTGGCGGCGTGCTCGGCCTCCTCAAAGGCGGCCTTCTCCCAGTAGAGTCCTACCTCGGGATAGCCCTCTCTGAAGGCTACTCTGGCCATGGCCAGATACATTCCGACCTCGGAGCACTCTCCGGTGAAGTTGGCCCTGAGACCCTCGATGATCTCGGGATCAACGCCCTGAGCTACGCCTACGACGTGCTCGGAAGCCCAGTGGAGTCCGCCCTCTTCTACCTTGTTGAACTTGCTTGCGGGAGCCTTGCAGACGGGGCAGTTGGCCGGAGCCTCAGGACCCTCGTGAGTGTAACCGCAAACAGAGCATACCCATTTCATGATAACTTACCTCCTGTATATCTAAAATAGTGCTGATTACATATAAATATAATAATACACGCATGTAATAATCGTCAATTCAAAATACGGGCGGCGCTATATTTCATATCATCTTCACTTGTAGCAGAGGCTTACCGAATATATAATGATACGGTGATTTTTTGAGGTACGGAAATGAAGGAAAGAGCAATACAATTCGCGCGCAGTCACAGCGGAAAGATGAGGGCATTTTATTTCCCCGCTCTCATTTGCTGGCTGGAACTGACGACGCATCTGTTCGACCGCGGAGCTTTTAAATACATGCCCATATACATACTTTTCGCGGTATCTCTCGGCTTCTTCCTCTCTGCACTGACCGAGTTCCCCGCTCCCAGAGCCGCAGGCAGGCTGTCATGCTTCCTCAGCGGCTTCTCCAGCTTCGCCTACATGGCGGAGTTCGTCGCAAAGAAGTTACTGCAGACCTACTACCCGCTCTCCTCTCTTGAGACCGCCGCGAACAACAAGCTCCACGAATTCATCGGGATCATCGTCGAGACCGTATTCAAGGCTCTGCCTGTGCTGATCGTGATGTCCCTCCCGTTCATCTATCTGCTCGTAGTCAGAAAATATATTTATGTCGAGCAGACTGAAGCCGGAAGCCATGCCAAGGCCTTCAAGCAAGAGCGCGGCTATCTCGCGCTGCTTTGCCTGGCTGCCTTCGCCCTTGCCCATCTGCTTGGGCTCGCCGCAGTGCACATGCCCTATACGGGCGACCTGACTCCCGCGAAGCTCTACCGCATGGACACCTCGTACAACGATCAGTTCGAGCAGCTCGGCCTTTACAATATGATAAGGCTGGACGTGAAGCACTCACTCTTCGGCACCGAGGGCGAGCAGTTCGATCCCTCCGCGATAGCCGAGGATCCGGAGACTCCGGAGGATCCGGAAGTTCCCGACGAGCCTGAGCCCGAGCCCCCCGTGGTATACGGCAAGAACGTCATGGACGTCGACTTCGCCGCGCTCTCCGAGAAGGCGCCGAACTCCAACATGCGCTGGCTCTGCGATTACTTCGGAAGCCTTGAGCCCAGCTCCAAGAACCAGTACACCGGAATGTACGAGGGCTATAACGTCATATTCGTCACCGTCGAGTCGCTCTCGAGCTACGCGGTCAGCGAGAAATACACCCCGACCCTGTACCGCATGATGAACGAGGGCTTCGTCTTCGACAACTTCTACACAGCCCTGCACTTCACCAGCACCTCCAACGGAGAGTGCCAGCATCTGCTCGGGCTCTATCCCAAGAACGGCCAGCCCATAACCATGTCCCGCACCGGGCAGCTCAAGACCAACTGCTACTTCTCCCTCGCCGCCCAGCTCGGAAGGCTCGGATACAAGAACTACGGCTACCACAACAACTGGGATCTCTACGAGAGGAACAGCTCGCACAGCAATCTCGGCTACGACTGGAAGTGGTGCGGAGCCGGCGTTCCCTACGAGAAGAACGGCTCCGGAGACCTCAAGTGGCCGCAGCGCGACAGCTACATGATAGAGCAGACCGCGCACGAGTTCATCGATCAGGATGAGCCCTTCAACGTCTATTACCTGACCGTATCCGGGCACACCCCCTACTCCTGGAACTGGGTCTGCTCGGCTTACCGCGAGCAGCTGGAGGACGCGCCCTACAGCGAGCCGACCAAGGCATATATCGCGACAGTCATGGAGTGCGACAAGGCCCTCGAGGAGCTCATAGCCATGCTGGAAGAGGCCGGAAAGCTCGATAAGACCGTGTTCGTAGTCTCCGGAGATCACGTGCCCTACACCGGAGTCGAGATCCTCGAGGAGCTCGCGGACAGGAAGTTCGGAAGCTCCGAAGCGGTGCGCGCCATCAACGAGTCCGACATAGACTTCGAGCTCTATCACAACGGGCTGGCTATATGGAACTCTCAGTTCACCGAGCCTGTGCACATCGACAAGGTCTGCTGCCAGGTTGACATACTCCCCACCCTCTCCAATCTGCTTGGCCTTGAGTACGATTCGAGGATGCTCAGCGGGACCGACATACTCTCGGATTCCGAGGGCATGGTCGTGTTCTCGTCGAGGTGCTTCATGACAGACATGGGCTTCTACAACAGGTTCGACGGCGAGTTCACCCTCGCCCCGGGAAAGCAGTTCAACGACGACGATCTCGACGAGTACGTCGACAGGATGAAGGCACTCGCCGGATACAAGCTCGACTGCACCGCCAGGATAGTCGAGAACAATTTCTACGACTACGTATTCGGTAACAAATACGTGAGGCCGAGATAAGAGCCCGTCAAAGAAAAGACCCCGCTGGCAGCGGGGTCTTTTTCTATCTGTTTATGCCTGTCCGGGACGCGGGCAGTTCAGGGAGATCAGCCTCCGAAAAGCGCGAGCAGGAAGCCCGCGGCTACGGCGGAGCCGATGACTCCGGCTACGTTCGGACCCATGGCGTGCATGAGCAGGAAGTTGCTGGGGTTGGCCTCCTGGCCGACCTTCTGGGAGACTCTTGCGGCCATCGGGACGGCTGAAACGCCGGCAGAGCCGATCAGAGGATTGATCTTTCCGCCGGAGAGCCTGTACATCAGCCTTCCGATGAGCAGGCCGCCCATGGTGGCGAACTCGAAGGCGATGAGGCCGAGGACGATGATCATGATCGTATCCTTAGTGAGGAACCTGTCATATCTCGCGGTCGCTCCGACAGAGGTGGAGAGGAAGATGGTGACGATGTTCATCATCTCGTTCTGCGCGGTCTTGGAGAGCCTGTCGGTGATGCCGGACTCGGTGAAGAGGTTTCCTAGCATCAGGCAGCCGAGCAGCGGAGCTACTGAAGGCAGGAGCAGGCAGACGAAGATGGTCACGACTATGGGGAACATGACCTTCTGAGTCTTGCTTACCGGCCTGAGCTGCTCCATCTTGACCTCCCTCATCTCCTTGGTGGTGAGGAGCTTCATGACGGGAGGCTGTATCATCGGGATCAGCGCCATGTACGAGTAGGCGGCGATCGCGATGGGAGCCAGATAGTCCGGCGCGAGCTTGGAGGTCAGCCAGATGGCGGTCGGGCCGTCCGCGCCTCCGATGATGCCTATCGCGGCGGCCACGTTCGGGGCGAAGCCGAGCAGTATGGCCATCAGGAAGGCGACGAAGATGCCCATCTGGGCCGCGGCTCCGAGGAGCAGCGACTTGGGGTTGGCGAGCAGAGGCCCGAAATCGGTCATCGCGCCCACGCCCATGAATATCAGCGAGGGATAGATGCCGGCCTTGACACCTATGTAAAGGATGTCGAGCAGGCCTCCGTCATGGATGATATCGGTGAGCCTTACGGTGCCGGCGATGTAGGCGTCCCAGAGCTCGGGATGGTACATCTCGGAGCCGGGCAGGTTCGTGAGCAGCATGCCGAAGGCTATGCCCACGAGCAGCAGAGGCTCGAACTTTTTTACCAGGCCCATGTAGAGGAGCAGGCAGGCTACCGCGATCATGACTATCTGTCGCCAGTCAGCCATGAGCATGTAGAAGCCTGAGGTCTCCCACAGGGTCGAGAGTATGCTTCCTATCGACATCGCGGCCTCCTTACATGACTACGAGAGCGTCGCCTGTCTTGACGGACTGTCCCTTGCTGACCACTACCTGCTTGATGATGCCGTCGGAATTGGCGAGCACCTCGTTCTCCATCTTCATGGCTTCGATGATCATGAGGACCTGCCCCTTCTTGACGGAGTCGCCGGCGGCGACCTTTACGTCGAGCACGGTGCCCGGCAGAGGAGCGTTGACGGTCTCACCCGAAGCGATGGCGGCCGGAGCGGGAGCTGCGGCTGCGGGAGCCGGGGCAGCTGCGGCTGCAGGAGCCGCAGTGGGGACGGAGGCAGCGGGAGCTGCGGGAGCCTTGGCCTCGTACTCGTCGATGAGCATGGCCTCGCCCTTCTCTACCTCCACCTCGTATATCTTTCCCTTAAGGTTGATCTTGTATCTCATGTCTATTCCCTCACTTCCCTGATGGATTTGAAGCGCAGCTCGTTGAGCGGCGTCTTGAGCTCCTCAGCTATGATCGCCATGATCATCGCTGCGTCTCTCGGATCGGTGTCGTAGAGCTTTATATCGCCGGCGCTGCCGGGAGCGGGCTCTCTGACGGGCTCCGGAGCCGGAGCGGCGGGAGCTTCGGCCTTAGCGGCCTCGGGCTTCTTCTCTCCTCCAACGGCGAGCAGTATCTTGCAGATGATCATGAGCAGGACCAGGGCGAAGAACACGACGGCAATTCCGACGACGGAATATAGAAGTGCTTCTGCGAATGTCATGCTATTCCATCCTTTCTATGCTGTACTTTGCGATCTTCTCTTCTCTGGCGGTCCTGTCCGCGAAGAACTTCTCCGCGACCTTGGGGAAGGCGATGTAACTGAGGACGTCCTCCTCGCTGCGGGCGGTTTCGCCGAGCTCGAGCTGGGTCTTCTCGAAGGTGTCGTTCGGGAGCTGGTCGGCGTATCTGCCCTTGATGGGCTCCTCGCCGCCGAGGATCTTCTTCTGGACTTCGGGATCGATCGGAGCCGGGGTGCGGCCGTACTCGCCGTGGACGTAGGCTCTGACCTGTCCGTTGACGTTCTTGTATCTCTCGCCGGCGAGGACGTTCTGAACGGCCTGGGAACCGACGATCTGGGAAGTCGGGGTGACGAGGGGCGGATAGCCCATGTCCTTTCTGACTCTCGGAGTCTCTGCGAGAGCCTCCTCGAACCTGTCCTCGGCGCCGAGATCTCTCAGCTGCGAGAGCAGGTTGGAGATCATGCCGCCGGGCATCTGGTAGATGAGGCAGCCGGGATCGGTGGTGAGGGAGATGGGATTGAGCTTGCCGGATTCGATGAACTCGCCCCTGATAGGCTTGAAGTAAGCGGCGACCTCGTTGATGACCTTCTCGTCGAGGCCGGTGTCATAGCCCATCTCTCTGAGGGTGTAGAACATGGTCTCGGTCGCGGGCTGTGAGGTGCCGCCGGAGAACGGCGAGGAAGCGGTGTCGATAACGTCCGCGCCTGCCTCGATGGCCTTGAGCAGCGTCATGTAGGCGAGTCCGGTGGTGCAGTGGGTGTGGAGCACGACGGGCAGGTCGACTGCGTCCTTGACGGCCGATACGGTGTCATAAGCGGCCTGCGGAGTCAGTATTCCCGCCATGTCCTTGATGCAGATGGTGGATACGCCCATCTCGCGCATCTCCTTGACGAGCTTGACGTAGTTCTCGGTGGTGTGCACCGGGCTCGTGGTGTAGGAGATCGCGCCGGAGGCGATGGCGCCCTGCTTGACGGTCTCCTCGGTGGCTACCTTGAGGTTGTTCACGTCGTTGAGAGCGTCGAATATTCTGATGATGTCGATGCCGTTCTTGACGGAGGCTCTGACGAACCTCCTGACGACGTCGTCGGGATAGGGAGCGTAACCGAGCAGGTTCTGCCCTCTGAGCAGCATCTGCAGCTTGGTGTTCGGCATCTTCTGCCTGATCTTTCTGAGCCTCTCCCAGGGATCCTCCTCCAGGAACCTGAGGCAGACGTCGAAGGTCGCTCCGCCCCAGCACTCGACGGAATAGTACCCTGCCTTGTCCATGACGGGCAGTATGTCCTCGAACTTGCTGTAGGGAAGCCTGGTCGCGATCAGGGACTGATTGGCGTCTCTGAGCACTGTTTCTGTGAATCGAACCATTTTCTAACCTCTCTATATGTAAATAATTGATCTGTGTATAAACGCTTTTTAGAGCCTCACGAGCCCTTCTCCCTCGGGGAGATCGAAGCAGCAGACCCTGAACTCGTCGATGTAGTCCTCGGTCTCTCCTCTGCTCAGAGCCTCGCAGAGCAGGTCGAGCTCGTCCGTCAGCGCCGTTATGAGCCTTTGGATGTCGGTCTCTGCGCCGAGTATCTCCTTCAGCGAGACAGCCCTGCTCCTGAGCTCTTCGGGGAGCTGCGACATCTCCGTGTTGACGTTGATCCCTATGCCTATGACCGTGTGCATCTCCGTTGGGGAGACTATCCTCGACTCAGCGAGTATGCCGGCGAGCTTGCGCCCTTCATAGTAAAGATCGTTCAGCCATTTGATGTCGGTGAGCAGCCCGGTGGTCCTGTAGACGGCATGCCTGAGCGCTACTCCCACCATCGGGGTGATCTCCAGAACCTCGTCCCCGTACTCCTCGATGATCATCAGGTAGGAGTAGTAGAGCCCTCCTTCGGGAGAGGCGAACTTCCTGTCGTACTGGCCTCTTCCGGCAGACTGCGCGCGGGATGTTATGACGCTTCCGGGACCGAGCAGCCCTCTCTCGTCGAGCTTCTTCATGTCCTCGTTGGTGGATCCCGTCACGTCCTGATGTATGAAGCGATCCGTTCGCCAATTATCCGCCATTTTAACAATCATGCTTTGTACATTATACAAAATTCCGCTTATAAGTCCACCCGCCTAATGCCTATATATCGCGAGGGTTCATCACAAAAAAATATAGACGTCAGACGTCTTTGGGGACAGCTGTCGTCTAT
>JAEENW010000220.1 GCA_016283945.1 Bacillota bacterium | reverse complement strand
GGGCGACCGAAGACCTTGATGAGACCAGGACCGCCGTCAGCGCCAGCGGAAGCGGACAGCTGATCACGACGAGGCTCTGCGCCAAAGAGAGCTCTTACAAGGCCGTGATATCTGGCTGGCTCGAGGGCAGCAGCGGCGGAGTCGTCGAAAACCTCAGCATGACCATAAGCGAACCCATAGGGGGCATCAGCACTCCCGCTACCGTCAGCTTCAGCGTCAGCGACAACGGGGCAGGCGGCATCGACAGGTCCACCGAGAAGACTTACTGGTTCAGGAAGAACGCCGAAGGCACCTGGGATCTGATCGAAGACCAAAACACCCTCTTCCGCACCGGAGAATATTACTCCGTCGATTACTACGTATACGTAAAGGGAGGCTACACCATCAGCGACGGAGCAAGCGCCACCGTCAACGGCCTGCCCTCCGACACCACCTACAGCAAGGTCAAGTATTCCGACAACCGCATACGCATAACCGCCAACTTCGGCCCTCTGGAGGGCGAAGCCCGGGAGCAGCGCATGATAGAGCAGGTCTGGTTCACCATCGATCCTCCCAGAGAGGGAGCGACCCCGGCCGATCTTAAGTGCAGCGTGCAGACTGCCCCTGCCGGAGCCCTCGATCCTTCAAGCCAGGCCGTGGTCTGGTACCGCTGCTCCTCCAAGTCCAGGTCGGTGAACAAGTGGGTGGAGGTCAAGCCCGGCGAGGCCTTTGTAAAGGGCATGTTCTACTCCCCCGACGTCTTCCTCTACGCCGCCGACGGCTACGCATTCAGCCCCCTGACCGAGGGCTGGATCAACGGAGAAGCCCCCGACACCTATTTCGGCAGCTTCTACAAATCCGACAAGAAGGTCTATCTGGCCCGCATGTTCGACGCCGTGGGAGGAATACCCTTCACCGACGTGGCCGATTCCGCCAACTACCGCGATGCGGTCTACTGGGCCTACAACGCCTGCCCCCAGGTGACCGACGGAACCTCCGCGACCACCTTCAGCCCCGACCGCATATGCAACAGAGGCCAGGTGGTGACCTTCCTGTG
Organism: Bacillota bacterium; assembly: GCA_016283945.1. Taxonomy (GTDB): domain Bacteria; phylum Bacillota; class Clostridia; order Peptostreptococcales; family Anaerovoracaceae; genus RGIG2707. Next base: position 5,762 of record JAEENW010000220.1, on the reverse strand, counting down.
GAGAGCCGCGGGAGAGCCGGAGCCAAGGACAACCGAGAATCCCTTCTACGACGTGAGCGTCTCCGACTACTTCTATAAGCCGGTGCTCTGGGCGATCGAGAACAAGATCACCGACGGCACCGGAGACCATACCTTCTCGCCCTACGTCACCTGCAGGAACAGCCACATACTGACCTTCATCTACAGGGCGGTGGGCTCTCCCGGGAAGACCGGCGAGGGGGCCTGGTGGGCAGACGCCCTGAGCTGGGCAGAGTCCGAGAAGCTGCTCGACGGCACCTACAGCGGAGAGTTCGACGTCGACGCCGGCTGTCCCAGGGCCAACGTGGTCGAGTATCTCTTCAGATATTGATCCTAAAGGAAGGTGAGAACATGAAAAGATACATAAGGGCGATCCTTCTCATGCTCACTGCGCTGCTGTCGGCGGTACTCCTGTCCGGCTGCGCTCTATACGAGGTGATGATCGTCTTTGAGGACGACGGAAGCGTCCAGTACACAAACATCTCAATGGTGGAAGAGAACTTTCTGGAGGATCATGGTACAACCGTCGAGGAAGCTTTCGATGTGGAAGACAGAGATGAACTCTTATGCGATACGTACAACGGCTATGACTTTTACGGAAAGCCCGACGTTTCGTCGATCAAGAACTTTGAAAGCGTTGATGCGTTCGCGGAGGCCATGGAGGACGACAGAGTCACGCATCTCATCATCAACGATGACGGCACCTACAGCCTGGTCTTTGTCATTCCGGCGCAGGAGGACATGATCGAAGACAGCGGGGACCTGACCGAGAGGGATAAGGAGAATCTGGCTTGGCGCGCGAGATTCGTCTGTCCGACCAGTGGCTGGGTCACCAGAGTTGAGGTCGAAGGCAGCGAGGAAGCCGAGTCCGCTCTGAGCATGGATCTTGAGAGCCATGGCGGGGTAACGAATATCGTCATGACCATGCCCGTCCTTACGGAGGCATATCAAGTCTGGGTGACGGTCGATCCGGTGCTGGAAGGCACTTACATTCACGAGATATGGCTGGATTTCGTCATCCCGCAGCCTGGCAGCAGTATGGCCGGCGCGCTTTCGCAGTTCCATCTTGATGACGATGCGGACGGCCTTGATCTCGGGGCTGCTGAGATAACCTGGATGGAAGCGGTCAAAACAGGAGACGGTTCCCTGAGCCCGACCGTATACCTGCCGATAACAGACCCGGACTACAAGTTCGAGGCCGGCAAGCAATACGCGTACCAGATCGATGTACCGGCAAAGGAGGGCTTCCTGCTCGCCCACGACCCGTTCGTTTATGAGAACGGAAGAAAGACCAGTACATTTGAGAAAACTCCCTTCAGCATAACGATCAACTCGAATGGGTCGTTCCCCGTCGGCTGTACCACGCTCAGGCAAGTCAGTATCACCAGCGCAGCTCCCGTTCCGGGCATGACCGTTAGCGAACTTCGCTCTTCCATAACAGTCGCAGCTGATCAGGACGCCATCGTCCCGCCCTATTCGGTCGAGCTGTGGTTGGTAATGTGGAATCAGGCCGAAAAGTCGTGGGACTGGGAGGATGAGCTCTCTGACGATTACAGGATAGAGCCCGGAGAGAATTACGCACTCTACATCGAAGGCAGCGTCAGCGAAGGTTTCATCGTCGAGAAGCCCGTGACCTCGTTCTCGTTCAACAGGGGAGAGATCTCCGGCTTGACCATCACGAGAGACTATAGCCGTTACATCGTCGATTGCGTCTACGGCACCGGCTATCCGGGTGACATCGATCTCGACGGTGAGGTCGATTCCCAGAATCTCACGGCGCTGGCGAGGCACGTCGCCAAGATCTCGGAGCTCGAGAGCGGCGCGCCGCTGCAGAACGCGGATGTCACCGGAGACGGGGTCGTAGACGCTCAGGACCTCACGAAGCTCGCGAGGTTCGTAGCGCAGATCATAACAGAGCTGTAGGGTCCGCGTATCGGAAGCAAGCGAAAAGCCGGGGAGAGCATCCCCGGCTTTTTATGTTTCGTTTTTGGAGCCGCCTTCCGCTATTTCAGGAATCCGTCTATGATCGTGGCCTCGGCCTGCTCCTCGGTGAGCCCGAGGGTGCGAAGCTTCATGATCTGCTCGCCCGCGATCTTGCCTATGGCCGCCTCGTGGATGAGCTCGGCGTCCTGGCAGTTGGCGGAGAGCTGGGGCATCGCGTCCACGCGCCCGTTCTCCGCGAGTATCGCGTCGCACTCGGAGTGGCCGTAGCTCCTGGCGTTTCCGATGATGTTGGACTGATAGGTCTGATGCGAGTTTCCGCGGGCGACGGAGCGGCTCATGAGGTTCACCTTGCTGTCCTCTCCGTTCAGAGTGACAGTGAAGTAGCTCTCCGCGGTCTCGTCGGCGTCGGTGAGCAGCCTCTCGCGTATGACTATCTGGGCTCCCGCCGCGAGCTCGGCGCTGGTGCGCCTGACCGACGTGGAGACGCCTCCGAGCTGGGAGGTATCCATCTCGATGTAGGCTCCTTCCGCGAGGAAGCACTGGGTCTGCGGGTCTATGACCTTCTTCGTCTGATCCGAGCCGGTGCCGACGTGCTTCTCGACGTAGAGCACCCGGGCCCCCTTCTCGAGGAAGAAGCGGTGTATGCCGCTGTGGCGGGCGGGCTCGCCGGTCTCGGTGTGCACGCCGCAGCCCGCGACTATGGTGACGTCCGCTCCCTCGCTGACGAAGAAGTCATTGTAGACGAGGTCGTCCACGTCGGGCTTGGTGACGCAGGCGGGGATGAAGCACTTCTCTCCCTTAGTCCCCGGCGCGATGCGGATGTCGAGGCCCGGGAGATCGGTCTTGCTCTCGATCCTGATGTTCTCGGTTGAGCGCCTTCCGAGGCTCATGCAGTTGGAGCGTATGTTGAAGGCTCCCTCGAAGTATTTCCCGTCGAAGTCCGCTATGGTCTTTAAGAGGGCGGAAGTCGCCTCGTCGATGACCGGCGCCTCCGCGCGCTTTTCGGTGCTCTGCGGGGTTTCTGCGGGCTTCTGGAGGGTATCCGCAGCCGGACTCCCGGAAGTGACGCCCGCCGTCTTCTTCTTATCTTTCATACTCGCCGCCTCCGTTCTCCGCGCTTCCCGCGCCGCGGCCCGCGCTCTCCCTGAGCTCGCGCGCGGCTTCCCTGAGCTCCCTCAGGTCGAAGACCATGCAGCCCTGCTTGCAGATGAGCGGGTAGATCCTGTGCCTGGGGCCCTCGACGACTATCCTTCCGTCCTGGATGAGGACTATGTCGTCGGCGATGGATATGATCCTCTCCTGATGGGAGATTATTATCATGGTCTTCTTTCTCGTGTCCCTCATCTCCTCGAAGACGCGGATGAGGGCGTTGAAGCTCCAGAGGTCGATGCCGGCCTCGGGCTCGTCGAAGATCGCGAGCTCGCTGTCCCTGAGGAAGACCGACGCGATCTCTATGCGCTTGATCTCTCCGCCGGATAGGTGGCTGTCGAGGGCGCGGTCCGCGTAAGTATCCGCGTCGAGGCCTACGAGCGAGAGGGTGCGCGCGAGCTCCTCATCGGAGAGCTCGCCGCCTTTGGCAATGGTGAGCAGCTCCCTCACGGTGAAGCCCTTGAACCTCACGGGCTGCTGGAAGCCATAGCTTATGCCGGCGAGGGCGCGCTCCGTCGGGTCGAGGCCGCTTATGTCCCTTCCGTTGAATATGATCTGCCCGCTGTCCGGGCGCTCGATCCCCGCGATGAGCTTGGCGAGGGTCGTCTTGCCGCCGCCGTTGGGACCGGTGATTATTATCAGCTTGCCGTCCGGGACGCTGAGATCGAGGTGTTTGATGATCTCTTTGCCGCCCGGCGAGAAGCACAGGTCTTTAATCTCAAGCAATTGCTTTCTCCTTGCACGTTCTGCGAACTCTGTTATTTTATCACCTGCGGAGCCTGTTGAAAAGCGCGGGATATCGGGGTATATTAGACGCGGGCGTTTGTCCCGGAGGGCTGCCGTGATAATCAAAGGACTTCAGAAGATGACCCTGCTGGATTTTCCGGGCAGGGTGGCCGCAACAGTATTCACGCCGGGCTGCGATTTCCGCTGCCCGTTCTGCCACAACGCCTCGCTCGTCATGGACGAGGGGGACGATATCATCGAGCCCCGGGAGGTCCTGGAGCTCCTGAAGAAGCGCCGCGGGATGATAACCGGCCTCGCCGTCACCGGCGGGGAGCCGCTGCTGCAGCCGGACCTCGCGGATTTCCTCGCCGAGGTCAAGGCTCTGGGCGCCGCGGTCAAGCTGGACCACAACGGCTCCTTCCCGGGAAAGCTCGAGGAGCTCATAAAGGCAGGCCTCGTCGACTACGTCGCGATGGACATCAAGAACTGCCGCGAAAGATACGCGGAGACCTGCGGGCTTCCGGAGAGCGCTTCCGAGGGAGTGCTAGCTAACATAGACCGCTCGATCGGGATACTCAGGAACAGCGGGGTGGAGCACGAGTTTCGGACCACGGTCGTGCGCGAGCTGCACAGCGCGGAGGACATAGCCGCGATGGGAGAGTGGATGAAGGGGGACGATGCCTTCTTCCTGCAGGGCTTCGTGGACTCCGGGGACATCATACGCCCCGGCCTCTCGGCTTATTCGAGGGATGAGATGCAGGCTCTGCTGGATATCCTCAGGAGATATCTCCCTAAGGCCGAGCTCAGGGGGGTATAAGCGTTCACGGTACATATAGTGGACGATTTTCAAAAACACCACAATATCTTGTATGCGCGCTCTTGACTTTAAGAGCGCGCTTTACTAAAATAGGCTTATCGCGGGTTTTCTCCGCCCGAGCGCCCGGTACCTGCGGATACGCGCCGGCGGACTGAGATATATCACGACGGAAATAAGACAGTTATCGTTTCAGAAGGGGAGTTTTCAAAGATGTATCAGGTATTAAAGAGGGACGGCAAGGTAGCCGAATTCCAGCTCGACAAGATCGCCGCGGCGATCACCCTGGCCTTCGAGGCTCAGGAAAAGCAGTTCAATCCCGACGTTATAGATTTCCTCGCGCTCAAGGTCACCGCCGACTTCGAGCCGAAGATCAAGGACGGGCTCATCTCAGTAGAAGACATCCAGGACAGCGTCGAGAGCGTCCTGATCAAGGCCGGCTACGACGACGTCGCCAAGGCCTACATACTCTACCGCCGTCAGCACCAGAAGCTGAGGGATCTCAACAACACCATCCTCGACTACAAGGACGTGGTCGACAACTACCTCAAGATCAACGACTGGCGCGTCAAGGAGAACTCCACCGTCACCTACTCCGTCGGCGGCCTCATCCTCTCCAACTCCGGAGCCATCACCGCCAACTACTGGCTCTCCGAGATCTACGACGACGAGATCGGCAACGCTCACAAGAACGCCGACCTCCACATCCACGACCTCTCCATGCTCACCGGCTACTGCGCCGGCTGGAGCCTCAAGCAGCTCATCCAGGAAGGCCTCGGCGGCATCCCCGGAAAGATCACCTCTTCCCCGGCGGCCCACCTCTCGACCCTCTGCAACCAGATGGTCAACTTCCTGGGCATCATGCAGAACGAGTGGGCCGGAGCCCAGGCGTTCTCCAGCTTCGACACTTACCTCGCTCCCTTCGTGAAGATCGACGATCTCTCCCAGAAGGAAGTCAAGCAGTGCATCCAGAGCTTCATCTACGGCGTCAACACCCCGTCCAGATGGGGCACCCAGGCTCCGTTCACCAACGTCACCCTCGACTGGACCGTTCCTGAGGACCTCAAGGACCAGAAGGCCATAGTCGGCGGCAAGGAGATGGACTTCACCT
>JAEENW010000021.1 GCA_016283945.1 Bacillota bacterium | reverse complement strand
CCGCCGCGGTCTACAGGCTCGCGGAGGGCGCGAGGATCGCGCTCGACGGCGAGGCGGCCGAGCTCGGAGCTCTCTCCGGGCTTGAGGGAAAGACACTGAACGTCTTCGCCTACGCGGGCGGGGAGGACAGCGTCTCCATCCAAAGCGTTCCCAGGGTACTGAGCGCATCGCTCAGGGGCTACTCGGAGCGCGAATACGCGGTTTCCGGACGCGGAAGCTACACTCTTCTGACGCTCGAGCTCGACAACGGGATCAGAGCGAATTACATCGTCGACGGCGATTCAGACGCTCCTTCTTCGCTCAGAAGGAACCGTTCTTACACATTCATTTCTGACGGGATCCTCATCCTCGAGATGAGGTGACATCACCAGGGGTATCTATGGAACTGAATATTCTAAAGGGAAAGACAGTCGCGGAGCTCAGGATAATAGCTTCGGCTATTGGCGTTGAAGGAGCGGCGAAGATGAAGAAGAAGGAGCTCTTCGAGCTGCTGTCCGAGATGAACAGGCAGGCGGAGAGCGACGGCGCTCCCGAGGCCGAGTCCTCTGCAGGCGTCCCCGAGTCAGAGCCTTCCGACGAGGCTCCCGCGCCGTCCGCCAGGAAGCGCCGCGGCAGAAGGCGCAAGTCCGAGATCAATTCCGGAGTGCTTTCCGCGGAGATCCCCGCGCCTTCGGAGGATACCGCAGACGCTAAGACAGCTTCCGCAGGGACAGCCGCTCAGCCGGCTTCCGCAGAGGCTGATACTACGTCCGCCCCGGCGGAGAATGCCGCCGCTCCGGCTTCCGCGGCTCCAGCCTCCGGTGAGGAAAAGACGGCGGCGCTGCCCGCTCCCGCCGCGCCCGAGCGGCTCCCCGAGCCGGAGCAGCCGGCTTTCGAACAGGCTCCGGCAGCTGATGCCCAGGCAGCCCAGCCGGCCGACGCCCAGCCCTCTCAGCCCCAGAAGCGCGACCGCAGCGCGGAGAGCCAGAAGGAGGGCCGCTTTGAGACGACCGGAGTTCTCGATCTCGCGGAGGGCGGCTTCGGCTTCCTGAGGTTCGACAACTTCCTCACCTCCGACAAGGACATCTACGTCTCCCCGACCCAGATACGCCGCTTCAACCTGAAGACCGGCGACATGATCACCGGCATTTGCCACGAGCCCGGCCCGACCGAGCGCTTCGGCGGCCTGCTCTTCGTCAAGACCGTCAACGGCGACGAGCCGGTCAGGGCGATCAGGCGTCCCGACTTCTCCGAGCTCACGCCGACCTATCCCGACCGCCGCGTCGTTCTGGAGAAGGGCAGCAGCGCGCTCTCGATGAGGCTCACCGACCTCGTCGCGCCAATAGGCCTCGGGCAGAGGGGCCTCATAGTCGCGCCGCCCAAGGCGGGCAAGACCACGCTGCTCAAGCAGATCGCCAAGTCGATCGAGGCTCAGGACATCGACGCCGAACTCATCGTGCTGCTCATAGACGAGCGCCCCGAGGAGGTCACGGACATGCAGGAGTCCATCAAGGGACACGTGATCTACTCGACCTTCGACGAGCTCCCCTCGCACCACGTCAAGGTCGCCGAGATGGTGCTCGCGAGGGCGATGCGCCTCTGCGAGCAGGGCAAGAACGTCATCATACTCATGGACAGCATCACGAGGCTCGCGAGGGCGTACAACCTGGTCGAGCCCAGCTCGGGCAGGACTCTCTCCGGAGGCCTCGATCCCGCCGCGCTCTACAAGCCCAAGCGCTTCTTCGGCGCAGCGAGGAACACCCGCGAGGGCGGCAGCGTCACCATACTCGCGACCGCTCTCATCGAGACCGGAAGCCGCATGGACGACATGATCTACGAGGAGTTCAAGGGCACGGGCAACATGGAGCTGCACCTCGACAGGAGGCTGCAGGAGAAGCGCATCTTCCCGGCTATCGACCTGAACAAGTCGGGCACCCGCCGCGAGGAGATGCTCATGAACCAGGACGAGCTCGAAGCCGTCTGGATGATGCGCCGCGCCGTCGCCGACATGGGCGTCGAGGACGCGACCGAGCGCATAATCTTCGAGCTCGTGCACACGAGGACAAACCTCGATTTCATCCAGAGGATAAAGAGGATGAGAATCTGATGGATCTCAGCAGGATATTCATGAAAAACGCCTCCCCCACGAAGGTGGGAGGGCAGGCCATACTCGAGGGTCTGATGATGAGGGGGAGCCGCTCCATAGCGATCGCGATACGCGAGCCGGGCGGGGACATACACCTCAGCGTCGAGCCGCTCAAGCCCTCCGGGGGCTGGAGGAGGATCCCCGTCATAAGGGGCGTGGTGAGCTTCGTCTCCAGCCTCGTTACCGGCACCTCGGTGCTCCTCTACGGAGCCGAGGTACTGGAGAAGCTCGAGGGGCAGACGGGCTCCGGAAGCGCCTCAGGCGACGCCGCGGCGGCCGGAGGGACGGCGTCAGGCGCCTCAACCGCATCCGCCGAGAAGGACTCGCTCACGCTGTGGCTCGAGAAGCACTTCAGCGAGGAGACCGCCTTCAAGCTCGAGATGTACATCTCGGTCGTGCTCGCGATACTGCTCACGGTAGTGCTTTTCATACTCGCGCCGACCTTCGTGATGAGCCTCATCGCGAAGGCGGGTCTAAAAAACGTGCTCGCGCTCAACCTGATCGAGGGCCTTATGAGGATCGCGATGTTCGTATGCTATATCGCGCTGGTCTCGAGGATGCCCGACATCAGAAGGGTCTTCCAGTACCACGGCGCGGAGCACAAGACCATACACTGCTACGAGAACGGGCTCGAGCTCACGCCGGAGAACGCTCAGAGCTTCTACACCCTGCATCCGCGCTGCGGGACGAGCTTCATGATGTTCGTCATGGTGATCTCCCTGCTCGTGTTCTCGCTCTTCGGCTGGCCCGGGCTGGCGGCGAGGGTGATCTCCAGGCTCCTGATGATCCCGGTGATCGCGGGGCTCTCCTACGAGCTCCTGCAGTGGACCGGCAGGCACGACAATCCCCTCGTGAGGGCGCTGAGCCTTCCCGGGATAATGCTCCAGAGGCTCACGACCGCCGAGCCCGACCTGAAGCAGCTCGAGGTCGCGATCGCCGCGATGAACGCGGTGCTCCCGGCGCACGAGGATCCCTCGCTACCGGTGGACTACTGGGTGGGGCATCTGACGAAGGACGGCCCCGTCAAGGACGAGGAGGAGACGGAGGAATTCAGAAAGAAGCGGAGCGGCAAATGAGCTCCGCTCTTTAGAAGGACAGGGACATGGACTACAGCTCCGATTACAGGACCATAAGGATAGAGACCGAGCTCAGCCTCGCTCACGCGGGCGCGGCGAGCCCGGGGCAGGAGTGCGAGATGCTCTTCGAGAGGGTCTTCGGCATGGACCGCCTGCAGGCCTTCATGAGGCAGAGCGAAAGGCCCGGGCCCGAAAAGCTCGACGCGCTGCTCGCGCTGCTGAAGGAGCGCTGCTCCGGAACGCCCATACAGTACGTGCTCGGCGAGGCGTATTTCTGCGGGCGGAGGCTCTTCGTGGACAGCAGGGTGCTGATACCAAGGCCCGAGACCGAGGAGCTCGTAGAGCTCGCGAGGCAGCTTGCCGGGGAGATCCTCGAAAGACGCGGGTCTAAGGACGCCGCGGAGCGTCCCCTGCGCGTGCTCGACCTCTGCACCGGAAGCGGCGCCATAGCCTGCGCGATGGCCGCGGCCTTCCCCGGGGCGGAGATAAGCGCCTCGGACATCTCGGAGGACGCGCTCGGGCTCGCCTCGCGCAACTTCGCGGCCTTCCCGAACATCAGGGCGCTACGCTCGGATCTCTTCGAGGGATTCCCCCCGGAGCCATTCGACCTCGTGCTCAGCAATCCCCCCTACATCCCCTCGGAGACGGTCGAGGCGCTCGAGGCCTCGGTCAAGGACTGCGAGCCGAGGCTCGCGCTCGACGGCGGAGAGGACGGCCTCGGGATAGTGAGGCGCATACTCGCGGAGGCTCCCGGCTTCATGGCGCCCGGCGCCCCGCTGCTCATGGAGATCGGCGACGACCAGGGAGAGGCGGCCAGGCTCGAGGCGGAGAGGGCAGGCTTTGCCGGCGCACGCGTGCGTCAGGACCTGCGCGGCAGGGACCGCATGCTGCTCTGCTTCAGGAGCAGGTGACGGGGATCCCTCCGGCTCCTCAAAAAGCTGAGAAAACGCTTGCAATGCGCGGCGCTCCGTGCTATACTTGTCAAGCTTGACGAAAGTACAAAGGCTTTTAGCCAAGTCCACAGGGATATATAAACAGGAGGAAATAGAGATGAAAAACGGTATTCATCCGCAATATAAGGACTGCAAGGTCGTCTGCGCCTGCGGCAACACCTTCATGACCAAGTCCACCAAGGACGAGATCAGGCTCGACGTCTGCTCTCAGTGCCATCCGTTCTTCACGGGTCAGCAGAAGTTCCTCAACCGCGGCGGCCGCGTTGAGAAGTTCAAGCAGAAGTACAATCTTCAGTAACTTCCGTAAGCAAGCGAAACAAAGCCCGGCTGAACAAGCCGGGTGTTTTGCCATTTTAGGACATTTGTGATGAAGAAGACCGGGTTCACAGTCATCGGGCAGCCCACCAGAAAGCTGCCGCTCGAATACTACAGGATGATCAGCGCCGAGGCCACGAATACGAGGCTCATGGGCGTAGTTGGCATGCACCTGGGCTGGAAGCTCGAGGATCTCGCGGAGGGCAGCGAGGACGCAGCGAGAGCTGCCGAGCTCATACTCGGCGAGTCCAACATCGTCACGGAGTTCCATCAGTTCTACTACTACGAGGCCGAGGAGTACGGGCTCGAGAGCCTCTCCGAGATCTGGAGCTCAGACCCCAGGGAGATACGCCTCGCCAAGGACCGCAACTACGGCGGGCTCGGCGGGCGCTTCATGCCCCTGAGCGAGAGGGAAGCGGCCTGCCTCATCGACCGCTTCATCAAGGTCAGCACCGACAGGTCGCCCTCCACGAAGAAGGCGCTCGCGGAACTCCGCGAATACGTCGACAGGCTCGCTCCCTTCAGCGGGGAGGAGCTGCGCTCCGTGGACGAAAAGATCTGCGAGAAGCCCGAGACCGATTACGGCGCGGTGCACTACTACCTCATGCGCATGGCGGGCCACGACGACGAGGGAGCCAGGACGCTATGCTCGCCCGCGGCCGATCCCGCGCGGCTGAAGCCCGTGCGCCTCAGCGGACGCGCGGTCATGCGCCGCAACAAGGCCGACAGATACACCGACGAGCTCGGCAGGGTGAGCTACCTCTGCGAGACCCTGCTCGACCGCGACGGCAGCTACCACCTGCTCTTCTCGGAGATCACGCTCGCAGACGGCCTCGTCATAGCCTCCGAGCCGAGAAACGGCTTCAGGATCTCCGCCCGGGAGGCTGAGCAGAAGCTCAGGCGTCCGGAGTACATCACCTTCTACGACATCCAGTCGGACGACGAGAGCTTCGACGACGAGTTCGCCGCCCTCGTTCCCAAGGCGAGCCGCAAGTACTACGACAACGGCCTGCTCTTCATGGAATACAACAAGGACAACTCCCACGTGGAGCAGCCGGTATTCACGCTCAGCGACGACCTCAAGGCCTCGTACTTCCTGACGGAGGCGAGCCAGCTCGTGGTCGCATCGTACACGAGCACCGGCATACTCTCCGCGGAGACCATGATACACACCAGCGCCATCGCGGGACGCCTCGTCCCCATGGGCCGCTACAGCTTCAACCACCCGCTGCTCGGCGACTTCATCGACAGCGGCTACGACGACTTCGTCGAATATCTCAGATATATCATCTGAGCCTTTCTTCCCGCGATG
>JAEENW010000219.1 GCA_016283945.1 Bacillota bacterium | reverse complement strand
TCATCGTCGTGATGATGATGCTCGTGGTCGTGATCGTGCTCGTCATCGTCATCGTCGTCCTCGGGGAGGAGATGGTATACCGGGCGCTCCTCATCCTCGTCGTGATGGTGATGGTGGTGATGGTGCTCGTGCTCCTCGGCGAGCTCCGCGGTATCGATCCTGCTGAGCTCCTCGAGCTCCTTCTGGAGGGTCTCGGTCCTCTCTATGGCCTTGAGGATCTTCTTCCCGTCGAGCTCGTCCCAGGGGGTGGTCACGATGGTGGCTTCGGTGTTCATCCCGCGCAGCATGGCTACGCAGGCGTCGAGCTTCTCCTCGGAGATGCTCTGGGTGCGGCTGAGCACGATGGCTCCCGCGTGAGTGATCTGGTCGGCGTAGAACTCGCCGAAGTTCTTCATGTACATCCTGGCCTTGGAGGCGTCCACGACCGCGGTCGCGGAGTTGACCTCGACGCCCTCGACGCTCTGGACGGCGAGTATGATGTCGCCGAGCTTGCCGACGCCGGAGGGCTCTATGAGGATGCGCTCGGGCTGGTACTGGTCGACGACCATCTTCAGGGCCTCCTGGAAGTCGCCGAACAGGGTGCAGCAGATGCAGCCGGAGTTGAGCTCGTTGACCTGGATGCCGGCCTCCTTCATGAAGCCGCCGTCTACGGAGATGTCGCCGAACTCGTTCTCGATGAGCACGAGCTTCTCGCCCTTGTAGGCCTCAGAGATGAGCTTCTTGATCAGAGTGGTCTTGCCCGCTCCGAGAAAACCGGAAAAGATATCTACCTTCGTCATGTTTTTTCTCCTGTGTTTTGTGTGTATTTACGACGCCCGCGGCGCCTTGACCGCATTTTTACGGATAAATAATATCACGGCTGTCAATAGGAAAACGCGGGCTTAAGGGACGCGTTCCGGGAGTCCGGCGGAGCGGGCTCCGGCCACTTCGAGCCGCGTCCCGGAGCTTCAGTTTTTTTTCTTTAGCGAGTTCCATTTTTGCGCTTGACGGATGCTAAGCGTGCGGATATAATCAACGGCGAAATCGGCTTTAATATAGTACGGGATACTATGAAGGCGAGGAAAGACAGCAGCGCGAAAGCGCCTTTGCGCGGACTCATCAAGCCTTCCCTGGATCCCGTCCTGGGAAGGCTTTTACAGTAGTAAGGAGAGAAGAGACCATGCAAAGGAAAGACCCCAAGAATCTGACAGTAAAGATGCTAATATCCATGGTTGCGGCTGTGATCTGCAGCGTAGCGGTCATAACGCTGCGCGAGAAGCTGCTCGCGGGCGGAGACGCCGCCACATGGAAGACCATAAACGACCTGCTCTTCGCGGACATCTCCGCGGCCGGCAACGAGAAGGCCATCGGTCTCTTCTATATCATAGGACAGCTCTTCGTGAGAGCCCTTCAGCTCGTCATCGTCCCGATGGTGTTCACCAGCATCGTGCTCGCCATGGTCAGGATCTCCGACTCCAGGAAGCTCGGAAGGATCTCCGGCAAGACCGTCGGACTCTTCCTCTTCACCACGGTCTGCGGCATACTGCTCGCCGCTGTTGCCGGAATGATCGCCTACAACGCGGGCGCCTTCAACAACACCGCCCTCGACCTCAGCGGCTCGACCGGCTCCACCGGCGCCAACCCGCTGATGATAGTGATCAACGCCATCCCGAACAACTTCGCGGGAGCGCTCTCCAACAACGGCGGAGTGCTCGCCATCGTCTTCAGCGCGGTCGCCGTCGGCCTCGCCGTCAACGCCCTCAAGGAAAAGATCGAGCTGCTTCCGAAGTTCTGCCAGGAAGTCAGTGACATCATCACCGTCATCCTCTCCTACATCGTAAACACCTTCGCGCCCGTCGCGGTGTTCTGCCTGATCACCAGGACCGGCGCGGCTTACGGAGTATCGCACCTCAAGCCGGCCATGGCCTACGTGCTGCTCACCACCTGCCTGCTCCTGCTCGTGCTCTTCTGCGGCTACGCGCTGCTCATCAAGCTTACCACCGGTCTCGACCCGAGGCCGTTCATCAGAAAGATCTCCAAGATCGCCCTCTTCGGCTTCTCCACCTCCTCCTCCGCCGCGACCCTTCCGCTCAACCTGAAGGCCGCCACCGAGGACCTCGGAGTCAGAGAGGAGATCGCCTCCTTCGTGCTGCCCCTGGGCATGACCGTCAACATGGACGGAACCGCCATCATGCAGGTGGTCGCGACCCTGTTCATCGCGGGCTGCAGCGGCTTCCCCATCAGCTTCTCGACCCTCATCGTGATCGGACTTCTCGCGATCGTCGCCTCCATCGGCACCCCGGCGGCGCCGGGGGCGGGAGCGGTAATACTCTTCACGATACTCTCCGGCATCGGCCTGAACAGCGAGATCGCGCTCGTCGCCTACTCGCTGATCCTCGCGATCAACAGGCCCATCGAGATGCTCGTCACCGCGCTCAACGTGGTCGGCGACACCGCCTGCGCCATCGCGGTCGCCAAGAGCGAGGACGCTCTGGACGTCGCGAAGTACGAGGCCTGATATGCCGGAATCGGAAAGACTAAGGATAATAGAAAACGCGCGGATCGCGGAAGGCAGCTTCAGGCTCACGCTGAGCCTGGAGGGCGCCTCCGCTTCCGCGTTCAGGCCCGGGCAGTTCGCTGAGATAGCTGTCCCGGGCTTCTCGCTGAGAAGGCCACTGTCGTTCTGCGGCTGGGACGGCGGCTCCGTGAGCTTCGCCTACACCGTCCGCGGCGAAGGCACCGCCGCCCTCTCGAGGATGAACGAGGGAGAGCTCAGCGTCATACTCCCCTGCGGGAACGGCTTCGACGCGAAGAAGGGACTTAGCGCCCATTCCGTGCTCGTCATCGGAGGCGGCATAGGCTGCGCCCCGCTGATGCCGCTCATTAAGGAATTGAAGGCCCTCGGAGCGGAGCCCGTCGCCGTTTTCGGCTTCAGGGACAGATCCCAGACGCTCTTCAGGGAAGAGCTGGAGCAGCTCGGAGTTCGAGCGGTATTCGCCTACGACAGCGAGGGAAGGACCGCGGTGAGCGCGATGAAGGACGAGGGCCTGGACGGCCTGTACTTCTTCAGCTGCGGGCCGGCGCCCATGATGCGCGCTCTCTGCGAGGCGAGCCAGGCGCCCGGCCAGTGCTCGCTCGAGACCCGCATGGGCTGCGGCTACGGAGCCTGCATGGGCTGCAGCGTCAGACTCAGAGACAGGATGGCGCGTGTCTGCAAGGACGGCCCGGTATTCGAAAAGGAGGAGATCGTATGGCAGAGCTTGCTGTAAGGCTTCCGGGGCTCGAGCTGAAGAATCCCCTCATACCCGCGAGCGGGACCTTCGGCTACGGCATGGACCTGCTCGATTTCTGGGATCCCAACCTCGCCGGGAGCTTCTCCATCAAAGGAACGACCATAGAACCGCGGGACGGCAATCCCCTGCCCCGCATAGCCGAGAGCCCCTCCGGGATGCTCAACGCCGTAGGGCTCCAGAACCCCGGAGCCCGCGAGGTCAGAGACAGGATATTCCCCGAGCTGAAGAAGATCTACCGCGGAAAGGTGCTGGCGAACGTAAGCGGCTTCTCCGTAGAGGGCTACCGCGAATGCGCCGGGATACTCGCCGGGGACGACATAGTGGGAGCCATAGAGCTCAACATCTCCTGCCCCAACG
>JAEENW010000218.1 GCA_016283945.1 Bacillota bacterium | reverse complement strand
GGGTCGTACTGCTGCAGCGCTCCCGTCTTCATGAGGCAGATCCTCGTCGCGAGGGTCATGGCCTCGAGCTGGTCGTGGGTGACGTAGACGAAGGTCGAGTCGGTGTCGGCGTGGAGCCTCTTGAGCTCGGTCCTCATCTCCAGCCTCAGCTTGGCGTCGAGGTTGGAGAGCGGCTCGTCCATGAAGAGCACCTTCGGCTTGGGCGCGAGGGTCCTCGCTATCGCGACTCTCTGTTGCTGTCCTCCGGAGAGCTCGCTCGGATAGCGCTTCTCGAACTGCTCGATCTTGAGCATGGCGAGCATCTCGTCGACCCTCTTCCTGATGTCCTCCTTGGACCACTTGAGGTTCTCGAGTCCGAAGGCTATGTTCTGGTAGACCGTCATGTGCGGCCACAGAGCGTAGTTCTGGAAGAGGAAGCCTATGTCCCTCCTCGCGGGGGAGATGTTGATCCCGGCGTCCGCGTCGAACACCACGGTGTCACCTATGGTGATCTTTCCCTCGGTCGGAGTCTCGAGGCCGGCGATCATCCTCAGCGTCGTCGTCTTGCCGCAGCCGGAGGGCCCGAGCAGGGTAATGAACTCGCGGTCCTCGATGACCATGTTGAGGTCCTCTACGGCGACGAACTTATCGAATCTCTTGGTTACGTGTTCGAGTGTGATCTTCGGCATGTCAGTTCCCTCCTACACCCTTGTCGATGCTGGCGCCGGTCAGCTTATTGACTACGAACTGGACTATCAGCACCACGATGATGATGAGCAGATTTATGGCGTTGCTCGCCTGGCTGAGGCCCGTGCGGCTGTACTCGGAGAGCACGGTCGTGACGAGGGTCTGGTAGCTTATGACGAGCAGTACGAACAGGGACATCTCTCTCATGCAGGAGATGAACGGGAGCAGATACCCGCTGATGAAGCTGGACTTCTGGATCGGGAAGAGTATCTTCGTCATGCGCTTCCACCAGGGAGCGCGCATGATGATCGCGGCTTCCTCGATCTCACCCGAGAGCTGGAGCATGGCGTTGGTGCCTGTCCTGGACGCGAAGGGCATGAACTTGATCGAGCCCACGAGCAGGAGCAGTATGAACGAGCCGTCGAGCCAGGTGAAGCCCTTGGTGTAGGACAGAGCCAGGTAGACGGCGCCAAAGCTCATCGAGGGGATGAGGTAGGGCAGGAACGCGAGGTTGGACACCAGGGTCGCGGCTCTGCTTCCGCGCTTGGAGGCCACGGCGTAGCCGATCAGTATGCCGAAGGTGCCGGCGATCAGCGATACCAGAGCCGAGAGCAGGAGGCTCCTTCCCATAGCCTGCCACATGATGCTGCTCCTGAGTATGCCTATGGTGTCTCCCTTGTTGGAGCCCTCGAAGGGCTCGGAGGAGATCCAGTACCTGAGCGTGAAGGTCGACCAGTCGCCCGGGACCTCCAGGACGCTCTCCATGGCGAAGGAGAGCAACGGCATGATCGCGAAGAAGGCGACGATTATCGTCATGATTATCGCGATGGGCTTCTTCGCCTTGCCGAGCTTGACCAGGGAGACCTGGCCGGACTTGCCGGTGACGGTCGTGAAGGACTTTCTCTTTCCGGTCACCCAGTTGTTGAGGGTGAGTATGGCGATGGAGAAGACCATCAGGACTATGGCCACGACGTAGCCCTGTCCCTTGGTGAAGCCGGTGTTTATGAGGCTCCTCATCTGCACCGAGATGGAGATGAAGTTGTTTCCGCTGTTGATGCTGCTCTTGTTGAGGAAGAACGGCACTGTGAAGCTGCTGATGCTGCTGGAGAATACCAGGAGCACCGTCGAGATCAGGGCCGGCATCACTATAGGCAGGGTGATCTTGTAGAGTATCTTGGCCCTGCTCGCCTTGAGCACCGTCGCCGCCTCCTCGAGGTTGGCGTCCATGTTGCGCAGGATGCCTCCGATGAGTATGTAGGCGAAGGGCGCGTAGTGCAGGCCGAGGCTCATCGCGCAGGGGAACAGGCCGTATACCGCGGATTCGGGGACGCAGATCCCCGTCGCGGCCTGGAGTATTCCCTTGCCGGCGTTAATGCCCGTGTTCTTGAAGAAGTTCTCCCAGAACATGGCCATGGACCAGCTGGGCATTATGTACGGGAAGACGAAGACCGTCGAGATGAATCTCTTGCCGGGCAGGTCGGAGCGGGTGATGAACCAGGCGACGACTCCTCCGAAGCTCACCGCGACGAGGCAGGCGAGGCCGGCCATCATTGCGGACTGGGCTAGCGGCGTCCAGAACTTGATAGAGGCGTAGTCGAAGTCCTTGCTGGTCAGGAGCTCCGTCCAGTGATGGAAGGTGAAGTCGCCGTCCGCGGCGCCTCCTCCTATGTAGATCGCCTCCTGGTTTCCGTTGACCTTGAAGGATCCTATGAGCAGCGTGCACAGGGGCAGCACTACCGTTAGGATCAGTATGATCAGGAAGACGACGGTTATGACGTTTGCCGGCTTGGAGAAATACGATCTGACCGCGTTTCCCGCGTTCTTCGTATTTTTCTTTTGCATAACGAATTCCTCTTTTAACGGAGCGGGGGGAGGGCGATGCCCTCCCCCCGGCGGATAGTTGGATCAGCTGAGATGCGAAGCGTCCGGGCTACTTGCCGGCGAGCTGCATGTTGATGAACTTGACCGCGGTGGCGTAGGTGGAGTCGATGTAGTCGACGTCCTCCACGATGCACTGCTCCTTCCAGACGGAGAGCGCCGGATCACCCTCGACGGAACCGATGTTCTGGTTTCCGGAGTAGTATCCGAGGATCCCGCCCCAGCCCGCGTTGAAACCTTCCTCGGAGAGGAGGTATCTGATGAACAGGCAGGAGGTGTAGGGGAGCTGAGCGGTCTTCGGGATGAGGGTCCACATGTTGTAGACGAATCCGTCGAAGCCCTCGACCTGGGTGTTCCAGCCGGCGGCGGTCACGGTCTTGGTGTAGTACTGATCGGTGTCGGCGTAGTCCTTCTTGTAGTACTCGTAATCCTTGAGCTTGCAGCGGCCCGCGAA
>JAEENW010000217.1 GCA_016283945.1 Bacillota bacterium | reverse complement strand
CGTGTCCCCGTGGACGAGCACGAGGTCCGGCTTTTCGGCCTCGAGCACCGGATCCAGCCCCGTGAGCACCGCGGAGGTGATCATCCCGAGGGTCTGGTTCGGCTTCATGATGTTCAGATCGTAGTCCGGACGCAGGCCGAAGAGCTCAAGGACCTGGTCGAGCATCTCGCGGTGCTGCGCGGTCACGCAGAGCACCGACTCGATCCCGGGGTCCTCCTCCATCATCCTGACCAGCGGGGCCATCTTGATGGCCTCGGGCCTGGTCCCGAACACGCTCATTACTTTGATCATTTTTTCTCGTCCCCTCCGAAGAAGTCCATCGAGCCCTCTCTCTCGGCCTCGGCCTTGAGGGCCTCCTCCATGCTGGCGTAGATGGTCATGGGCTCGTTGACGCGGGCCGCGGCCTCTCTCCTGGCGATCTGGTCGTCCTCGTCGATGCCTATGCCAAGGAAGATGAAGATCAGCACGCCGGCGACGCCTATGAGAAGCAGCGCCTCGAACTTGAGCTTCATGCTCCAGAGTATGCCCGCGACGCCCAGGATGGCGCAGATGCAGTAGAGCGTGAGCACGGTGCGCCTCTGACCGAAGCCCATAGCGAGTATCCTGTGGTGCAGGTGCCCCTTGTCGGCCTCGAAGAACGAGCGGTGATGGACGGTGCGCCTGATGACGGCGAATACCGTGTCGAAGATGGGCACGGCTATGATTATCATGGGCATGACCGTCGAGAAGAGCGTGACGCTCTTGGTCGGCGCGTCGCCTATCATCGATATCGACGCGAGCAGCAGGCCCAGAAGGTTCGAGCCGCTGTCACCCATGAATATCTTTGCGGGGTTGAAGTTGTAGATCAGGAAGCCCAGACAGGCGCCCGCGACCGCGAGTATCATGCCCAGGGTCATGTCGCGCCCGGTATGGACGGAGATGTAGGCGATCGAGAGGCTCGCGATGAGCACTATCCCCGAGGCCAGGCCGTCGAGCCCGTCCATGAGGTTGATGCAGTTGGTGATCGCGATTATCCAGATCAGGGTGACGATCAGCGAGACCCCCGACGGGAACCTGATGTAGCCCGGCCCTATAGGCAGGAAGTTCGCCATGCCGCGGATCTGCAGGCTGTCCACCCAGAGGATGACGCCGCAGGCGAGCTGGCCGAGCAGCTTGACCTTGGCAGGTATGTCAAAGACATCGTCAGCGACGCCGACGGCAAGCATCACCGCCGCCGCTATGTAGACTCCGAGCATCTGCTCGTCTATGGGGCGCAAAAACAGCGCGCTCGAAATAAAGCCGAGGAAGATCGCCGGCCCCCCGAACCTCGGGATTGGCTTCTTGTGGACCCTCCGGCTGTCTTTGGGCACGTCCATGGCGCCTACCTTCGGCGCCAGCTTGATGCACACAGGCGTCAGCGCCGCGGTCACAGCCAGCGACAGCAGGAACACCTTCACGTACATGCTCATTTCAGTGTTTTTCTCCGAGTACTTCTATCACGAGTCCGGCTTCGTCCGCCATCTGCTGGGCGAGCTCGTCCGGATAGGATTCCTTGATAACGACGCGGCGGATGCCGGCGTTGATTATCATCTTGGTGCAGATCACGCAGGGCTGAGTGGTGCAGTAAAGGGTGCCGCCCTCGATGCTGCTGCCCATGCTCGCCGCCTGGATGATCGCGTTCTGTTCGGCGTGCAGGCCCCTGCAGAGCTCGTGCATCTTGCCCGAGGGCACGCCGAGCTGCTGCCTGAGGCAGCCGGTCTCAGAGCAGTGCCTGATGCCGCGCGGGACGCCGTTGTAGCCCGTCGCGATGACCCTGTTGTCCTTGACTATGGCAGCGCCGACGCCGCGCCTGAGGCAGGTCGA
Source organism: Bacillota bacterium (assembly GCA_016283945.1). Classification (GTDB taxonomy): domain Bacteria; phylum Bacillota; class Clostridia; order Peptostreptococcales; family Anaerovoracaceae; genus RGIG2707. The sequence continues at coordinate 5,324 of JAEENW010000217.1, read as the reverse complement.
GCGCGTCCTCGCGAGCTCGGCGAACTGCATGAAGTATTCGTCCCAGTCAGGACGCTTCTTCTCGAAGGCTTCGCCTTCTCCCGCGCTCACGCCGGCCGCGCCGGCTCTGATCTCATCGTTCATAATGAGCCTCCGTCCTTGGGATCCTCCGCGCGGGAAGCCCCGCCCTTACGGTCCCCGAAAAAGACCTCGTCAAGATAGAGCCCCTGCGCGGGCGCGGTAAAGCCGGCCCTCGCCCTCTCGCCGCTCCTGAGAGCCTCGAGCACGCTGCCGGGGGTCCTCTTCCCCAGGCCGGCCTCTATGAGCGTCCCGGAGATTATCCTGACCATGTTGTAGAGGAAGCCGCTGCCGCTCACGGAGATGCGCAGCTCGCGCGGAGCGGAAAGCTCCGCGGCTCCGCCCTGAGCGCTCCTTATCCCGAAGCCCTCAGCCGGCAGCTCCTCTATCTTTATCTCATATATCTCGCGCACGGTCGAGTTCACGGGGTTGCCCCCGGACGACCGGAACGCGGCAAAATCGTGTTCGCCCACCAGATGAGCGGCGGCTTCGCGCATCGCCTCGGCGTCGAGCGTCCCCTCGATCTGGCAGAACCTCGTCCTCGCGAAGGCCGAAGGCTCGGCCCCGCAGAGCACGCGGTAGATGTAGCGCTTGCCGCGGCTGGAAAAGCGCGCGTGGAAGCCCTCGGGGACCTCCTCCGCGGCGACGACCCTCACATCCGCCCCGGCCTCCCCGCACATCGCGGCGAGCCGGTCGTTGACGGCTCTGGGGATGCGCTCGGCGGGGATGCCGCGGTCCGGCAGGAGAAAGCTCGCCCTCTGCCCGAGGGCGTGGACTCCCGCGTCGGTGCGGCTCGTTCCGTCTATCTTCACGTCCAGCCCGGTGACGGCCGAGAGAGCCTCCTCGAGCGTTCCGCAGACGGTGCGCTTCCCCGGCTGGCGCTGCCAGCCCGAGAAGCCCGTTCCGTCGTATTCGATGGTCAAAAGGATGTTGCGCATGGAGCGCACCCTCCCCTACTTGCCCGGCTTGTAGGAGCTCTTGAGCCCTACGATCTGGTTGAACACGGGCTCGCCCGGCTTGCTGAGCACGCTGTCGGCGATATAGTATCCGCTCCTGAAGAACTGGAAGCGCTCGCCCGCGGCGGCGTCCTTCACGCAGGGCTCCGCCTTGGCGGTGAACTCGGTCTTGGAGTTCGGATCGAACTCGTTGAAGCCGGTCTCGGGGTTGTAGTGCGCGAGCAGGCCGAACTCCCTGACGGGGATGTCGACCGCGGTCTTCGCGTCCACCCAGTGGATGGTGCCCTTGACCTTCCTGGAATCCGCGCCCGGAGTGCCGGACTTGGTGTCGGGGTCGTAAGTGCAGTGGATCGCGGTGATGCCGCCCTTGCCGTCCTTCTCGACGGAGGTGCAGGTCACGAAGTAAGCGCCCTTGAGGCGGACCTCATTGCCCGGATAGAGCCTGAAGTACTTCTTGGGCGGGACCTCCATGAAGTCCTCTTCCTCGATGTACAGCTCTCCGGAGAACGGTACCTGCCTGGTGCCCTTCCCGGGGTCGTTAGCGTCGTTCTCGAGGGTGAGCAGCTCGCTCTGTCCCTCGGGGTAATTGTCGATGATCAGCTTGACCGGATGGCGCACCACCATGCGGCTCGGAGTCTTGTCCTTGAGGTCGTCGCGGATGAAGAACTCGAGCATGCTCATCTCGATGTTGCTGTTCGCCTTGGAGACGCCGACCGCGTCGCAGAACGCCCTAAGAGCCTTGGGGGTGTAGCCCCTGCGGCGCATGGCGGCGATGGTGCAGAGCCTCGGATCGTCCCAGCCCTCTACCTGGCCGGACTCGACGAGCTTGCGGATGTACCTCTTGCTCATGATCGTGCCCTCGAGGTTGAGCTTGGCGAACTCGATCTGCTTGGGCGGCTCGGGCCACTCGAGGCTCTCGAGCACCCAGTTGTACAGGGGCCTGTGATCCTCGAACTCGAGCGAGCAGAGCGAGTGGGTGATGCCCTCGACCGCGTCCTCGATGGGATGCGCGAAGTCGTACATCGGGTATACGCACCACTGGTCGCCGGTGTGGTGGTGAGTGACGTGCAGCACGCGGTAGATGACGGGATCCCTCATGTTGATGTTGGGGGAAGCCATGTCGATCTTGGCCCTGATGCAGACGGCGCCGTCCTCGTACTTGCCGTCCCTCATGTCGTGGAAGATCTGCAGGGACTCCTCAGCCGGCCTGTCCCTCCAGGGGCTGTTCTTGCCGGGCTGGGTCAGGGTCCCGCGGCTCTCCCTGATCTCGTCGGGAGTCATCTCGCACGCGAAGGCGAGGCCCTTCTTGATCAGCTCCTCGCAGCACTCGTACATCTTGCCGAAATAGTCGGAAGCGTAGTTCAGGTGAGCCCACTGGAAGCCCATCCATCTGATGTCTTCCTCGATGGAACCTACGTACTCCTCTTCCTCCTTGGCGGGGTTGGTGTCGTCATAGCGCAGATTGCAGGTGCCGCCGTACTTCTCGGCGGTCCCGAAATCTATGCAAAGCGCCTTGACGTGACCGATGTGGAGATAGCCGTTCGGTTCCGGAGGAAACCTTGTCGTGATCGGACGGGAGTACACCTGGTTCTTGATGTCCTCGTCGATGATGTCGTGAATGAAGTTCCCTGCCATCACAGCAGCGGCGGGAGCTTCAGCGGTTCTTGTTTCCTCAGCCATTTATGGGCCTCCTTATACAACGCAGAAATAGTTCACATAGATAATAAATTATATATCGGAGGAGGCTAATATGCAAAGGAAAAAGCAAAGGGGCGGCTGAGGCCCCTCAGGGAACCCGTCTGACAAGAATTATTCAGGCTTACGCGCTAAAACGCTTGAATTTTTTCAGCCGCTCTGCTATTTTATGAAACAAGAAGATATTCGTGCATAATCGCATAAACGGGGTGATTATTATGACTCTGGACACCATAGACGTCAAGATACTGGAAGTTCTTCAGCAAAACGCGCGGGTCTCCGTCTCCGAGCTCTCCAAAAGGGTCAACCTGTCCCTTTCGGCCGTGAGCGAGCGCCTGAAAAAACTCGAGGGCAGCGGCGTCATCGCGCAGTACACCACCATACTCGACCCCGTCGCCATGAACAAGCAGGCCAGCGCCCTGATGATGGTCAGCCTCGAGAACCCCAGCAGCTCCGACGACTTCCTCAGCTTCGTGCAGAGCAACCCCGAGATCCTCGAGTGCTACTACCTCGCCAGCGAGTACGACTACTGCATCAAGATCGTCACCGGCACCAACGCCGAGCTGGAATCCATCCTCAACAAGATCAAGGGCGTCTCCACCATCAAGCGCACCGTCACCAACGTCGTCCTGCGCAACGTCAAGCAGCAGTACTCCATAGCGCCCGTGGCGACGAAGTAGTATTTAAAAAAGCGTATATTAAGCGAAAAGAAACTCAGGGCCGGGAGGTCCTGAGTTTTAGTTTTGTGAATCAGTTGATTGTTAATCCTGCTTAAGAGCGTGGTCACCGTCATCCATCGACTTCTCTATCGCATCTATCACGATCACATCCGCGGGTAGCCAGTTTACCTGCCGCAGATTGTTTAAGGGAAGCCATTTCGCAGCTTCATGCTCCAGCAGCGTCAAATGGCCATCTGCCAAGCTGCACCAGAAGCAATCCATGGACAGATGAAAGCTTGGATAATCGTATTCCACAGTCGTCAGATACCGATCAACTGAAATGGTGGCGGATAACTCTTCTTGAATCTCTCTTACAAGCGCGTTTTCAGCAGTTTCGCCGACTTCTATCTTCCCACCGGGAAACTCCCACCAGTCTTTATATTCTCCGTACCCGCGCTGCGTAGCAAAGATAAGGGGCTCGCCGTCAGCACCGAGTGACTGGATGATGGCTGCCACAACTTTAATCGTTTTCATACTGCTTCCTCCAGAAGACTGCTTTCGAGGTACTTTAGCAAGTCCTCCCTGACCGCGTGATGCATTCTCATGGTCACCTTAGTAATATCACGCAGTTTTCCGCTATTATCAAGCTTTTTATCTCCCTTGCTCTCGATGACATCAAAGGTTCCCATGTAATAGAAGCTTGTTTCCGCGTCGCTTTTCTTCACCAGAAGATGCTTGTTCTTTGCCCCGAGAACTTCCTGCATGTAGCTGCTCCCAGGTCCCCTTCCAATCTGAGAATCCCAGCGGAAGGTCATGCTGTCTGAAAATGCGTCCGCGTAATCCGGCTTGCCCTCGGCATACTGAAGATCTTCGCTTTCAGCACCTACTTTATGATAGGTAATGAAGATGAAGACGTCGTCATTAATCCTCTTCATCCCGTACATGGTGGACGACAGATCTCTGCCGCAATTCATAAGGAGACTGACATCTCTGCGAGAGTATTTTTCATACAATACGAACGGGCCTTCTGTTTTCTGCTCAGAGCCGTATTTGTCATGATAGCGAGTCAAGCCAACAGAAATGATGTCATGGATCTGGTGATAGAACTCTGCATGCTGCAAGCGGTCAGCATAGCTCTTCATCCTGTGGATCATACCATCATTCTTTTTCTCCAGGATGTTGATGACCTTATACTTATTGTATTCCTCTTCCTTGCTTACAAAGTGACCCTCTAAAACCTGGATCGCGTTTTCCAGCGAATCCAAATCAAAAGAAGAAATATAAGCCTGCTTCAACTCTTCAGACAGCTTATTCAATTCAACCTGCTCCGTATTGAGAAGGCGCCTCAATATTTCCAACTCATATGGACGCACACCGCTCAAAACAGTCTTGGACAAATAGTCCAGCGTAAGCTTTTCAATATCGCTGATTTTTCCCTTATACAAATCAGGCTCTACTGACAGAAGAAAGTCCTGATAGGTTTTGTATTCCCGGATGATGACCAGGGGGTCGATTTCCCCATTCTCGTAAAAATCCATCAAGTAAGGAACTCGTCCCAGCCTGTTTTTAAGGGATGTATAGCTGTCCCTAATGATGGACTTCATCCCACGAATCTTGTCGATGGACTTGAAAATCTTCTCACGCGCGACCGCGTCGAAATGAACCGTTGAAGCACCTGGAATTGTACTGTTTCCGCTGATCACATATTTGCGAATGATATCCGGATTGTAGGTACGATCTCCGGATAACGCCACCGGTATCATGAAATTCTTTTCATAGTTACCGATGAAATCGAGTATGATCACATACTCCTTACCATCCGCCTTGCGAAGCCCTCTTCCCAACTGCTGAATGAAAACGATGGGAGATTCCGTCGGGCGCAGCATTATAACCTGATTGACCTCGACGATATCAACGCCTTCGTTCAGGATCTCTACAGAGAAGATATAGTCCAGAG
>JAEENW010000216.1 GCA_016283945.1 Bacillota bacterium | reverse complement strand
CTCCTCGGTGAGGGTGAGGCTCCTGTTTTTTCTGCCCCTTTCGAAGAGGCTCACGCCAAGATCCTCCTCGAGCTCCCTCAGCTGCCTCGAGAGGGTGGGCTGCGTCACATTGAGCTTCTCAGCTGCCCTCGAGATGCTTCCCTCGGAAGCGGCAGTCAGGAAGTATCTCAGCACTCTTATCTCCATCGCTTTCCTCCGCCGGTCTGCGTTCTAACCATCTTCGCCAAACTATGCCTTATGGGCATATGATAACATGCAATATAGGCATTTGAACAGGTAAATTAAAGGGATTATAATCGATGCGAAGGGGGACGCTCTCATGAAAAAGCTTGCAACTTTCATCATCTGCGCCGCGTTAGCGCTCTCGTCGGCCTCGCTTTTCGGCTCCGCTCAGGCGGGAACAGACGGAGGTGCTGCGGGCTCGGTCTACGGCGACATTCCCGCGGGCGCGTGGTACGGAGACGCGGTCCGCGACGTAACGGAGCGCGGGATAATGAACGGAACGGGCGGTAGCGCCTTCGATCCAAGCGGAACATTTACTCGGGCACAGCTCGCCGCGGTCCTGTACAGGATGGCCGGGAGCCCCGCCGTGAGCGGAAGCGACGCCTTCACGGATACGGAGGACGGACAGTGGTACTCGGACGCGGTGCTCTGGTGCTCGGAGACCGGTCTGGTGAAAGGCTTCGGAAACGGCTTGTTCGCTCCGGGCGATCCTGTCACCCAGGAGCAGGCGGCCGTCATGCTCTGGAGGGCCGCGGGATCTCCCGGACCCGGCGGAGCAGCGGATGAGCTGCTCGGAGAGGCCGCGGGAATCGTCACCGAAGACGCGCGGGAAGCCTTCGCGTGGGCGCTTAAGGGCGGCATAGCGGACAGAGAAGGCTGGCCTGCGCCGGAGCCTGGCTCTCCCGCGGAAAGGGCCCGCGCCGCCTGCATGCTCTCGGCGTACTGCGCTTATATCGAGGAGAACTGTCCCTGGGCAGACGGAGAAGAGCCCCGTTACATCCGCGCTCTGGAGGAGGATGGAGAGATGATCCTGAAGATAGACGGAAAACAACTTGAAGTATCCTGGGAGGATAACGCGTCGGTGCGCGCGCTCAGGGATATGCTGAAGGAGGGAGGCGCCATAGAGGCCGGGCTCTCGGGCTACGGGGGTTTCGAGCAGGTCGGCGCCCTGGGACAGAGGCTGCCGAGCAGCGACGTCAGAATCACCACCGCGCCCGGAGACATAGTCCTCTATCAGAGCTCGAGGATAGTCGTCTTTTACGGCTCCAACACCTGGGAGTACACGAGGCTGGGGCACATAGAAAACATGAGCGCGGCCCAGCTCAGGGAACTGCTCGGCGGGGACAAGGTCAGGCTGACCATAGAGCTGACGCGGGAATGATCACGTTAAGCTGAAAAGCGGAAAGGAAGACAGAATGAAGATACTTGTACTCAACGGAAGCCCCCACAGGGACGGCGCCACCGCCGACATGGTCGCGGCCTTCACCCGCGGAGCCGAGGAGGCCGGCCACAGCGTGGTCAGGTTCGACGTCGCCTTCATGAACATCAGGGGCTGCATGGCCTGCGACAGCTGCAGGAACATCGAGAAGGGCGTCTGCGTCCAGCAGGACGACATGCAGGAGATCTATCCCGAGATACTGAGCAGCGACATGATAGTCTTCGCCTCGCCGATCTACTACTTCACCCTCTCCGCGCAGCTTCAGGCCGTCATCCACAGGACCTATTCCGTAGACATCCCGGCGAACGTGAAGAAGGTCGCGCTGATCATGAGCTCGGGCAGCAAGTACGTCTACGGCGCCGCGATCACCGAGTATTTCCAGTCCATCGTGGAGTACTGGGGCGTCGAGAACGCCGGCATCTTCACGGCGAACGGAAAGCAGAACAAGTCCGAGGAGAAGCGCCGCGAGCTCTATGAGTTTGGAAAGTCGCTGAGATAAGCTGATATAGCCTCCGGGAGACCTGAGATCGAAAAAGCCGCGCTTGTGCGCGGCTTTTGCTTTATTTCTTCCCCAGCTCCTGCACGTCCTCGAGTCCCACCGCGCGGTCGTGGACCACGGGTTTCCACTCGAGCTTCCTCATGAAGAGGCTCCTTATCATCTGCGGGAGCCATGTGAGCAGGAAGAGGGGGAAGGCGGCGACGCTCAGGGGGTGTATCCTGACGTCGTTTCCGCACTTGAGCCTTCCGGCGCATACGATCCCGTAGAAGGCGGCGAGGATCAGCGCCGCAGCCAGCGGAGCGCTGAATCTGTCGCCCAGTATGGGATGCAATACGCGGGCTGAGGTCAGCGCGAAGATCAGGAACAGCGCGATCGACGAGACGACCAGCACGGGCGCGAGGAAGACGAGGTCCATGTTCAGGCAGGATATAGATCCGTCCTTTATGAAGCGCTTCGTGAGCTGGGGCGAGTAGTGGCGCATGCACTGCACCTGCCCGAAGGACCAGCGCAGGAACTGCCTCTGCGAGGTCCCGAAGTCCTCGGGATACTCGTCGTAGCTGACGGCCTCGTGCGCGTAGCCGATCTTTTCGCCCTTGAGCGCCGCGACGGCCGCGAGCTCGAGGTCCTCCGTCATGGTCTTCATGGCGAAGCCGTGCTCCCTTATCCAGTCCGCCCTGATGACCCAGGCCGTCCCGTTGAGCGAGCCGCTCGCTCCCATCGCCGTCCTCGAATGGTTGAAGAGGGCGTTCTGCATGGTGTAGAAGATCTCGTAGCAGCCGGTCATGAGGTTCGCGGCGGCGTTCTTTCCGACCCTGCGGCCCTGGACTATGTTCTTCCCGGAGGCGAGCTTCCTGTTCATCTCGGCGAGGAAGCCGGGATCGACGACGTTGTCGGTGTCGAAGATCGCGAAGGCGTCGTACGCCTCCATCGGCATGAGCTTATCGAAGGCGAAGGAGAGGGCGTCTCCCTTGCAGTGCACGGGGACGTCCGCCTCGAGGACCTTCGCGCCCATGGAGCGGGCTATGTCCCCGCTTCGGTCGGTGCTGTTGTTGAGTATGACCCAGATGTCATAGCGCTCCTTCGGGTAGTCCTGTTCCTGAAGGCTCTCTATGAGCTTGCCGATGACCTTCTCCTCGTTCCTGACGGGGAGTACGAAGGCGAAGCGCAGCTTCTCACCGGGTTCGGGACAGCGTTCGAAGGGCTTGCCCAGGCCGATCAGCGCGAAGAGCGCGAAGTAGCCGAAGGCGAGCTCTATGAGTATGGTTATGATAGTAAGGATTATGTTCATGGTCTGTGTTCAAGGGCCGGCGCTCCCGGGCTTGAGGCTCAGGGGCGCCGGACGGTCTTAGGCCTGTTATTTTTAATGAGAGCCGCGCTCTATTTGAAGCAGCAGCTGCTCTCCATCATGGAGATGAGCACGCGTATGCCCTGGATGAAGGACCTCACGGACATCCTCTCGTTGGTGCCGTGGGCGCCGTGCTGCTCCTCCTCGGGGGAGACGAAGGGGCTGCACCTCAGGCAGGTATCGCAGATCTGCTCGTAGTTGTGGGCGTCGGTCCCGCCCGCGGTGATGAAGGGTACGAAGACCACATCGCTGTAGAAGCGGGCCAGCGCCTTGGTGAGCTCGGCGTATCCGAGCCCGTCGAAGCGGGCTTCCGCGGACGCCGGGTTGGCCTGCAGGAACTCCATCTCGACGCTGTCGTCATCCACGGCCTTCCTGCAGTGCTCCATGACCTCCTCGGGGGTGTGACCCGCGGCGATCCGGAAGTTGATGACGGCCTCCATGTTCTGCGGCATGACGTTCGGCGCGGAGCTTCCTCCGCTGATCATGGTCGGAGCGATGGTGGTCGTGACGTAGGGGAAGAAGTCCTTCGTTCCCATGAAGACGTCGGCGACGGCCTGCCCGTTTTCGTCTATCCCGTCTATGAGGGCCTTGAACTGAGGATCCTCGATGTACGGAGCCACGGTCTTGAGCCCCTGCTTGAGGGTGGGGCAGAGCTCCGCCGGGAAGGGAGCCTCGGTGATGCGGGTGATGGCGCGCGCGAGCCTCGCCAGGGAGGTGCCGCCGAAGGGCCTGCTGGAGTGGCCTCCGGTGCTCCTTACGGTGAGCTTCAGGTCGGCGTAGCCCTTCTCCATGAGGTCGATGGGCATGACGCAGATCTTCGGGGCTCCGAAGAGCTCGCCGGACTGCATGCCGCCGCCTCCCTCGTCGAGCACGAACTCGAGCCTTACGCCGCGGCTCATGAGGAGGTCGGACACGGCCTTGGAGCCTCTGTTGAAGGTCTCCTCGTCCTGGCCGAAGGCGAAGTACATGGTCCTCGCGGGCTTAAGCCCCCTGGAGAGCAGGTACTCAGCGGCCTCCAGCTCGCCGAAGACCTGGCACTTGATGTCCTGCGTGCCGCGGCCCCAGATGTAGCCGCCGGCGATATCTCCGGAGTAGGCGTCGTGGGTCCAGTCCTTCTCGGTACCCTCGACCACCGGGACCACGTCCAGATGGGACATGAAGAGGGCGGGAAGCAGCGACGGATCGCTTCCGGGTATCCTGATGAGGACGCTGCGGTCGACGGTCTCGAAGCTTCCCTCCTCCATTACTCGCGGGAAGCATCTCTTTATCAGGGAGTGCAGCTCCAGGAAGGGAGCCGGGTCTGGGCAGTCGGATACGCTCTTCAGGCGCACCGCCTCGGAAAGCCTCCTGCAGGCGCCCTCGGCGTCAAAGTCGCCGTAGAGCTCCTCGCCGGTGAAGCGCTCATATACATCCATTTTTGTGACCTCCTGTTCAAAACGGGGTTATTGATCCAATAGTAGTATCATTTAATATATCATGAGGCGGCTGACTCATAAAGCCAAAAACTATAACGGAGTCATAGGGATATTTATATTAGATATATATAATATCAATTTCCCTTTGCTCACTTTCGTTGTCTGCGATATAATAGACATGTAAATTCACGAAATCTTCATGTTTTCGATGAAAGAGGCGCCTCGCTTTTTTATCTATATCCCACAGGCGCCGCAACAGGTATTTTGCGAACACCGCAATCATCCATCTTTTTAAAGCCAAGGAAAGGAGAAATCTATGCTTTGGATCGGAGCTGCCATTACCGTTCTGGTATTTGTGGCAATTATTCTGAAGTTCGACACCAAGCTGTCCCTTATCATCGGCGGATTCCTCATGTGTCTGCTTTCCGGTAAGATCGGCGATGTCGTTCCCGCTTACTGCGCCTCCCTGGTCAACGGTTCCGTTGTATACACCACCGTTATCTCCATGGGCTACGCGAAGATCATGACCGACATGGGATGCTGCGATCACCTCATCTACGCTCTCATCAGCCCGGTCTCCAAGGTCAGGAAGCTGATCGTTCCGTTCTGCGTATACATCACCGCGTTCATCGCGATGGGCCTCGGCTCCGCCGCCACCGTCGGCTCCGTAGCCGGCTCCCTGCTCATCCCCCTGATGACCGCTCTGGGCATTCCCGCGGCCCTGGCTGCCGCTACCGTCCTTCAGGGCACCTGCATCGGCCTCGATGTTAACCCGGGCGGTTCCTTCACCCTCGCCGCCGCTTCCGCTGATCCGAACGGCGTCATCACCGGTAAGGACATCATCAACGCCGGCTTCCTCGCTCAGGTAGTCGTCCTCGTCGCCATCCCCATCATCTTCGCCATCATCGCGAAGCTCCTCACCAAGAGAGGAGAGGAGGATGAAGAGGCCGTACAGAAGGCTCTCGCCGCCGCCAAGTCCTTCAAGGTCAACCCGCTCTACGCGATCCTGCCGATCGTTCCGCTGACCCTCGTACTGCTCGCTCAGTACACCCCGGTCCTTCCCTCCGCCATGGACGCCGCGACCTGCATGTGGGTAGGCTTCGTTGTCGCCATGCTCGTGTTCGCCAAGGATTATCAGAAGGTCGCCACCATGTTCTTCAGAGGACAGGGAGACTCCTTCTTCAGCGTTATCACCCTGATGGCTTCCGCCGCTGTATTCACCAAGGGCATGGGCAACATCGGACTCACCGGTGCCCTCGTAAATGCCATGAAGGCCAATCCGAACATCGCCGCCTATGGCGGAGCCTTCGGACCCATGCTCATCGCCGCTCTCTCCGGTTCCGGAAACGCCGCGATGCTCGCCTTCTTCGACTCCGTACTGCCGCATGCTGAGACCATCGGCCTCGACTTCGCCGGCCTCGCCGCCGTCGTACTCAGGACCGGTAACTACGGCCGTACCTTCAGCCCTGTAGCCGCCGTCACCATCATCGTCTGCCGTATCGCCGGCGTCGATCCGATGAAGGTCGTCAAGTACACCGTCGTGCCGATGCTCATCGCTGTAGTCATCGTAATGCTCATGGACATCTAGTCCTGAACTGATGACAGTTTCAAAAGAGAGATAATCTAGAAAAAACTCAGATCAAAGGCTTTAAGACAAAACGCAAAATACCGTCAAAAGGAGCTGTGCCCCGCGCACAGCTCCTTTTTTCGTGTTATAATGTGCGGTACCGTATGCCCGGCGGGCGGCGAGGGGCGCTTTGCCCGAAGGCTGCAGGCCGCCGCGTCGAAAAGAGAGGAGACCGCTATGTTCAAAGCAAGAGTAGATAAGGTCAGGAACGCGATGAAGGCGGAGGGGCTCAGCCAGCTGCTCGTCACCGATCCCGACAGCATCAGGTATCTCACCGACATATACAATCACCCAATGGAGCGCTTCTGGGGCTTCCTGATCAGGGCTGAGGGGGGCAGCGTGCTCTTCGCCAACCGCCTCTTCAGGCTCGGCCCCGTGGACGCCGAGATAGTGCTCTTCGACGACACCGACAGCGTCGCTAAGGTCGTCTGCCCCTATCTCGGCGAGGGAAGGCTCGGAGTCGACAGCACCATGGCTGCCCGCTTCCTCATCCCGTTCATGAGCGAGATTCCCGGGCTTAAGCCCGTGCTCGCCGACGCCTGCGTGAACGGCGTCCGCGCCATCAAGGACGAGGAGGAGCAGAAGCGCATGAGGGAGTCCTCCCTCATCAACGACCGCGCCATGGAGAAGCTCACCGGCTTCATCAGGGACGGCGTCACTGAAAAGGAGTGCGCCGAATTCATCATGAAGTGCTACGCGGAGGAGGGCTGCCCCGGCAACGCCTTCACCCCGATCGTGAGCTTCGGAGCCAACGCCGCCGATCCGCACCATCACGCCGACGGAACCGTCCTGAAGGACGGAGACTGCATACTCGTCGACACCGGCTGCGTATGGAAGTCCTACTGCAGCGACATGACCCGCACCTTCTACTGGAAGTTCGTAAAGGACGAGGACAGGAAGATCTACGAGATCTGCCGCGACGCTAATCTGCTCGCCGAGGCCGAAGTCCGCCCCGGCAGGAAGTTCTGCGAGATCGACCTCACCGCGAGGCGCCACATCGAGAGCTTCGGCTACGGTCCCAACTTCACCCACAGGCTCGGCCACAGCATCGGCCTCGCCGACCACGAGGGCGAAGACGTGAGCTCCGTCAACGAGCACGTCATCAAGCCCGGAATGTGCTTCTCCATCGAGCCCGGCATCTACCTTCCCGGAAACACCGGAGTGAGGGTGGAGGATCTGGTGCTCGTGACCGAGGACGGATGCGAGATACTCAATCACTACAGCAAGGAGCTCATAGTGCTCGGGAAGTGATCCCGCGCCGCAGATGGGCTCGGGATAAACAGCGCGAGGCTCCACGCGTCACCCGCATCGAAGGGCTTTGAGCGGGTCCTGCCGCGGGGCTACTCCCCTTCAGCTGCGGTGCGGGCGCTCCTCGCTGCGGGGAGCCCCTCCCCGCGTCACCCGCCGCAAAGGACTGTGAGCGGGTCCCGCCGGGGATCACCGCGGCGCTGCAACGATAAATCTCATCAAGGAGGACAGCATCTTGATCCACGAGATCTTTCCCAAGGTATTCCACAATCACTACGACCCCGAGAAGGCGGCATGCCAGGACAGCCCGGTGATGTGCTTCCAGGGCAGGAAGTTGCTATGCCGCGTCGAGGGCGATACCATAAGCTATCCCCGCGCGGAGGAGATCGTCCCGGCCGGAGGCCCCGACGCCTCCAAGCTGGTATTCCTCTTCGACATCAGCGGCGAGGATTACTTCCTCTGCCCCGGCGGCGGCCCCGAGGCCTTCGCGGACTACGAATACCGCGACATCTCCGTCTACGGCAAGGTGTTCCCGCTCGACAGGGCTTACGCCGCGATCATCGCCTTCCACCTGAACAACTGGTACGACACCGAGCGCTACTGCGGCCGCTGCGGCCATGAGCTCGTCAGGGACGGCAAGGAGCGCGCGATGCGCTGCCCCGAGTGCGGCAACCTCATCTATCCCAGGATCAACCCCTGCGTCATCGTTGGAGTCATCCACGAGGGAAAGATCCTGACGACCCAGTACAACCGCCCGAACGCGGGCATGTTCGCCCTCATCGCGGGCTTCGCCGAGATAGGCGAGAGCATCGAGGAGACCGTCGCGCGCGAGGTGAAGGAGGAGGTCGGGCTCAAGGTAAAGGACCTGAGATTCTACCGCAGCGAGCCCTGGGGCATGAGCTCCAGCCTGCTGCACGGCTTCTACTGCCGCGTCGACGGCGACCCCACCGTGAAGCCGGACGGCGAGGAGATCGCCGCTGGCCGCTGGTGGACTCCGGAGCAGCTTCAGGAGTGCTACACTCCGAGCCACGTAGCTCTCACGAGCGAGATGATCACCAAGTTCATGCGCAAAGAGGTGACCGAGGAGTCGCTCTGGGGAGAAAAGGCCTGATCCGCCTGAGGTGACGAAAGCTTGGAGACGGCAGGATTTATAGTACAATCGGTGCTCTTCGGCTTCGCTCTAGCCATGGACGCCTTCGCGGTGTCGGTGGTCGCGGGGCTCGAGGAGCCTCACATGAGCCGCCCGCGCGCAGTCAGGATCGCGGGCTGCTTTTCTTTGTTTCAGATTGCCATGCCCCTGCTGGGCTGGATCCTGGTAAAGACGGCCGCGGGGCTGCTAACGCAGCTCGAGCGCGTCATCCCCTGGGCGGCGCTGATAGTCCTGGTCTTCCTCGGCTCTAAGATGATAATTGAAGGGCTCAAGGGGGGCGAGGGCTCGTCCATGTCCGTCGCGGGCGACGGCGAGCTTCTTGCCGCCGGAGTCGCGACCTCGATAGACGCGCTGTCTGTGGGGCTCGCAACGGAGCACCTGGGCGCGGCTCAGGCGTTCGCGGAAGCCCTGATAATAGGCGCCGTGACCTACGCGGTCTGCTCCTTCGGAATACGCGCCGGGAAGGATCTCGGCTCCGCACTCACGAAAAAAGCGCCGCTTCTGGGCGGCGCGATACTGATCGCGATTGGGCTGAGGATATTCTTCAGTTAGGGGCGCAGCTGCCGCGCCGTCCGCTGCGAAACGTTGTTAGCGGGTCCTGTCGCGCGGCTCTTTCTCATCAACTGCGCTGCTTCTTCAGCCCCAGCAGCATTACGATCATTCCTGCCCCGATCCCGAAGAACACGGAGTCGCAGGGCAGTTTTATTATCCCGTACATGTTCGCGAGGCCCAGAGCCAGAGCTATGAGCGAGCCCGCGGTGATGGAGATCTCGGCGTATCTGCCGGGGATCTTGCCCTTCGCCCAGAGCGCGAAGCAAAGCGGGGCGAAAACGGTGCAGCCTCTCAGGCACATGCTGAGGAATCCGAAGGAGAGTATGGTGTCTCCGATGGGAGTGCAGGAGAGCAGGGTCGCGACGGTCACGACCGCGGCGATCCCGGGGCTGACGGTCTTTCCCGCGAGCGAGGGCCTGCGCTTGGAGATGATCTCCCTGTCGACGACGGTCGCAATGCCGAGCGCGAGTCCGGCGCCGGTCCCGACGGCGGTTATAAACAAAGCTCCGAGTATTATCCCGGCGAGCAGGGGATGCATGCCCGAGTAGTCGAGGATGAAGCTCGTGAGGGCGGTCCTCGTCACGAAGGTCGAGGGGTCGGGCACGAGCGACCTCATGTGAAGGCCGACAGCGATCCCCATGAGCCCGAGCGGGGGCATCATGAGCGCGCAGAGCAGGGCGCTTATCTTGGCGCCGCGGTCTGTTCTGGAGGCGAGCATCGCCTGGGTGTAGGTCTGGGTGGTTATGACGCCGAGCACTAGGCTTATCCCCGCGCCGAGGTCGGTCCCCAAGCCCCTGCCGAAGGGCGAGAAGAGGTTCCTTCCCATCCGGGCGCTGAGACCCTCTACGTAGCTCATGAAGGCGGTCATCCCGCCGCTCTGCGAGATCGCTATGCGGGCGCAGCTCACCATCGCGACGTAGATCAGGACGGTCTTGAGAATGCCGACTATGCCGGCGCCCTTGGTGCCGCCGAAGACGACGTAGATTATCATGAATACTCCGCCTGCGGCGATGGCGACGGGCCCCGGAGTCCCGGGGAAGACCACGAGCACGACCGCAGAGCAGGAGAGCAGCTGCGACAGGATGTTTATGAACATGCCGACCGAGTTGAGGACGGTCGCGAGTGTACCGGCTCTCTCACCGTACTCACCGTCGATGATGCCGACGAGGGTGCTCCTGCCGCTCCTCTTGATGGGATCGTAGAACATCAGCGCGAGCACGAGGCAGGCTATGGCACAGCCGAAGGTGAACCAGCAGGCGCTCATGCCGTAATTGAAGGCGAGCTGAGCGGTGCCCACGGTGGACGAGCCGCCGACTATGGTCCCCATGAGGAGGCCGGTGGTTACGGCGACGGAGAGCCCGCCCGTTCCCTTGCTCTTTTTCATTCCCGTGTATACAGAGAGTCCTACGAGGCTCACGAGCGAGATCGCGACCCCGATAAGCGTCATAGTGTCCATAAGCTTCCTCCGGTGCGCCGGCCGAAAATAGCGCCGGCCCGCGTAAACGCATAGATTATACACCATGTCCGCCCCGCCCGTCAGGTGATAATCCGGCGCCTTCGCATAATATTTTCAGAGCGCGTCAAAAACAGTTAGCCGCACGCAAGCTATTGTGATATAATCCCCGCGTATTGTTCTCATGGTACAAAAAGGAGGGGGAGAAGCATGGCCAAATTCGGAAACTCGATATTGCCTGAGGGAGCTCTCTCTTCCGACGGATATATCATCAGGCAGGACCTGTTCTCCGACTTCGAGTACAGGACAGTCGCCGCCAGCGGAAACGGCTGCGGCTTCATCGCCTGCTACAATCTCAGGCGTTTCCTGGGCCACGACGTAACGATCAACGAGGTGCGCGAGGAGCTCAACTCCATGATGCCCAGATTCCGCGGTCCAACATTCATGAGGACCATGCGGAAGTACTTCAGGAAGCACATCCCCAACTACCGCGAGTACCACGGCAGGGATAACTGCCTGCTTCACGCGAAGAGCTGCAGCGCCGGCATCTTCCGCTACTACGAGGAGAAGATCCCCCACTTCGTCACCTTCATCAGGACCGGCAAGGACCGCTTCAGGTTCTTCAACGTCAACGACGAGGGCATGGAGGACTTCGAGAGCGGCATGGACGAGTTCGGAAAGGCACACATGATATTCGGACCGGTATCGCTGCTCTGCGTGAACGTAAAGCCTGAAAAGCGCTGAAACAGTAAAACCGCCTCGGCCGCGCGAACGGCCTCCGCATTGGAGGAACGCGCGCGGCGGGGCTTTCACCCTTACAAAGAGAGGTCATATGATAGATTTCCACTACGCGAAGCTCGAGGAAAAGGCCGCGGTCGACGCCATCCTTGCGAAGACTAAGGAGAAGGCCTGCGAATACTGCTTCGCGAACATGTACGCCTGGGTCGAGAGCTACAACACCGAGATAGCTTTCGTCGACGGCTGCATCACCGCCGAGTACGCCGACGGCGTGTATCTCTTCCCCGTGGGAGGGGACGTCAGGGCGGCGATACTTCATCTGAGGGAGTTCGCGGACTCCGAGGGCGTGCCCTTCATCCTCGTATGCATGAGCGAGGAGAACGCCAGGCTGCTCGAGGAGCTCTTCCCCGGCGAGTACGAGATCAGGGAGGAGCGCGACAGCTTCGATTATCTCTACAGCGCTGAGAAGCTCGCCACCCTCGCCGGCCGCAAGCTCAGCAAGAAGCGCAACCACATCCATCACTTCGAGCAGCAGCAGAGCGACTGGAGCTTTGAGCCGCTCAGCGAGAGCAACATCCCCGAAGCCCTCGAGATGGACGAGAAGTGGTTCGAGACCGAGCTGCTCTACGACGGAAGCTCGACCCTGCGCGGAGACAACACCGCTCTTCACCGCTGCCTCAAGAACTTCGATGTCCTCGGGCTCGACGGAGCGGTCCTGAGGGTCGACGGCAAGGTCGTCGCCTTCACCGCGGGAAGCCTCATGCGGCACGGAGAGGTCTTCGTGACCCACTTCGAGAAGGCCTTCGATTCGATCGACGGCTCCTACGCTATGATCAACCGCGAGTTCGCGAAGTACATCCACGAGAAGTACCCCTCGGTGCAGTACATCAACCGCGAGGATGATCTCGGGATCCCCGGGCTCAGGCAGGCGAAGATGACTTATTATCCGGAGCTGCTGCTCAGCAAGTTCAGCGCGGTGCCGAAGGTAAGATAAACCTCCCCGCGCCACCCGCCGCGGCGGACTGTAAGCGGGTCCTGCCGCGAGGCTCCTCCCCGCCAGCTGCGGTGCGGGCGCTCCTCGCTGCGGGGAGCCCCTCCTCGCGTCACCCGCCGCGATACACTGTTCGCGGGTCCTGCCGCGAGGCAGATATTCTTTCAGGAGTAACGGATTGCGTACCAGAATTTCCGAAAAAAACGACGTGCCCCAGCTGAAGGCTCTGTGGAAGCAGGCCTTCGGCGACGAGGAGCGCTTCATAGACGCTTTCTTTGAGGATCTGTACAGGGAGGAGCGCTGCGCTGTCATAGAGGACGGCGGCAGGATAATCTCCATGGCTTACCTGCTTCCCTGCAGTCTCGACAGCAGGGTGGACGCTTCGGGCGCGCCGCTTCAGGGCGGCGGGATCGAGAGGCTCAGGTGCGTCTATCTCTACGGAATGGCGACCGACGAGGCGCAGAGAGGGAAGGGTCTCGGGCTCATGCTCCTCAGCTTCGTCAAGGGCTACGCCGGGGCGCTCGGCTGCGAGGGTATCGCGACCCTGCCCGCGGACGACAAGCTATTCGGCTTTTACAAAAAAGCCGGCTACATCGAGTACTTTGAGCCCCAGCCGCTCTTCGACGCCCCCTGCAGGCTGTCTTATCCGCAGGACGTCATCGATTTCCAGAGGAAGATCGACGCGATGTACGGCCAGAACTCCTTCGCGAAGAGCCCGATGGAGGTCTCCGGCTACAGGGCGATGCTCAGGCCTCTGAGCGGCCGCATACCGGACGTGAAGGCGCACATGGCGATAGCGCTGGAGTGAGCGCCGCGCATCCCCGCGGAGGGGCTGAGCGCTTATCAGTATTGCATCGAACAGATAATAAAATGACCCGGGCGACGCGGAGAGGAACGATGCGCCTCTTCCCGTCCCCGGGTCTTTTTTTCTTGCGTTTCTTACTTGTTCTTATTCCAGTAGCTCGGCGTGAAGAGCAGGAACACGGTGAAGATCTCGACTCTTCCGGCTATCATCAGCAGGCCGAGGAAGATCTTGATGCCCTGCGAGTAGAAGGCGTAGTTCAGCGTGGGGCCTACGGCCGCGAGGCCGGGGCCTATGTTGCTGATGACGGCGACTACGGTCGTGAAGGCCGTTGTGAAGTCGGGCGCCTCGAAGCTCACGATGAAGACCGACGCTGCGATGATCATGAAGTACAGGAACAGGAATCCCGATACGGCGGAGATGGTGTTCTCGGCTACGACCTTGCCTCCGACCTTTATCGGCATTACGGCGTTCGGGTGGAGCTTCTTCTTGATCTCGCGGCCTATGATCTTGAAGAGTATTATGACCCTTATGACCTTGACGCCGCCGCCCGTGGAGCCCGCGCAGCCGCCCACGAGCATGAGGGCGACGAGCAGTATCCTGCAGGGCAGGGGCCAGAGGTCGAAGTCCGCGGTGCCGTAGCCCGTGGTCGTCGTTATGGAGTTGACCTGGAAGAAGCTCTGCTTGAACGCGGTCCAGGGGTCGCCCACGCACTTGTATATCAGCAGCATCGCCATGATGAAGGCTGTGGAGCCGGCGAGTATGGCGAGGTAGGCCCTGAGCTCGGAATCCTTCAGGACCTGGCGGATATTGCCCTTGACGGCGGAATAATGCAGGCTGAAGTTGATGCCGGCGAGCATCATGAATACGGCGATCACCATCTGGAGATAACCGCTCTCGAAGTGCCCGACGCTGTCGGCGTAGTTGGAGAAGCCTCCGGTTCCCATCGTTCCGAAGCTGTGCACGAGTGAGTCGTAGAGGTTCATGCCTCCGAGGCAGAGCAGCACGACCTCGATCACCGTGAGCGCGAAGTACACGATGTAGAGGTTCTTCGCGGAGTCGTTGATCGTGAAGCTGATCTTGTCCATGGTCGGACCGGTGGTCTCGGCCCTCATGATCCTCTGTCCGCCTATGCCGAGCATAGGCATGATGGCGATCGTGAGCACCAGTATGCCCATGCCGCCGAGCCAGTGGGTGAAGGAGCGCCAGAAGGCCATGCCCTTGGCGAGAGCCTCGATGTCGGTGAGTATGGTGGATCCAGTGGTGGAGAAGCCCGAGGCGACCTCGAAGAACGCGTCGCCGAGGCGGGGGATGTCGCCGGAGATCATGAAGGGAAGGGCGCCGACGACCGAGAGAACTATCCACGCGGCTCCGACTATGAAGAATCCCTCCTTCATGCGGATGTCGTGGTCCTTTATCGCCGGGGTCATCTTGAAGGCTGCGAAGCCCAGGATCATGACCGGGACCGCCACGTACGTAAACGCGAGCGCCTCGGAGGTCTCCCTGTAGTAGACGGAGACCCCTGCCGGTATGAGCATCATCAGCGCGACTATGGCGCTGACCAGTCCGAGGACCTTGATTATCGGTTTGATGTGCAGTGCCATATCACTTGTTCAGAAGGGCTTCGAGAGAAGCCGTGCTGGAGAGCAGCGACAGTATGATGACGCTGTCGCCGGGATGTATCTGGGTGCTGCCGCTGGGGATGATCGCGCTTCCGGAGCGCCTTACGCCTGCGATGAGCACGCCCTCGGGGAGCTGGAGCTGGGCGAGGGTATTCTGGGTGATCGGCATGCCTTCCTCGGCTACGATCTCCACAAACTCGGCCTGGCCCTGGATCATCTGCGAGAAGACCACGCGGCCCTCGCGCTCGACGAACCTGAGTATGCTCGCGGCGCTGATCTCGAGCGGGTTGATGATCATGTCGAGCCCGAGCTGGCCGGTGAGCTGGGAATAGCTGTTGCGGCTTATCTTGGTGACTATCTTCTTGACGCCGGCCTGCTTGGCGACGAGCGAGAGCAGGAGGTTCTCCTCGTCGAAGCCGGTGGTGGCGACAAAGGCGTCCATCCCGCCGAGATCCTCCTCGGCGAGCATGTTGGTGTCGGTGGCGTCCCCGTTGAGCACGAGCGCGTCGTCGAGGTTCTGAGAGAGGTACTCGCAGCGGGCGTGATCCATCTCGATGATCTTGACGCCGATGCCGAACTCGGTGAGCAGCTTTGCGAGGTAGAAGCCCGTCTTGCCGCCGCCGGCGATCATTACGCGCCTGAGCCCGGTGTACTGCTTGGCCTTGTGGATGCTCTTCTCGATCTCGCGGATCCTCTTGTCAAAGCCTATGATGAAGAGGACGTCGCCCGGGAGTATCTCGGTCTCGCCGTTGGGGATGATGATCTTTCCGTTTCTGGAGACTCCCGCGATCAGAACTCCGCTCAGCTGCTTGGCGGTCTCCTTTATCTTGTGCCCGCAGAGGCCGCTTATCTCGTCGGCTGCGCACTCGAGTATGATAGTGCCGCCGGAGGCGAACCTTCCGCCGTGCAGGTTGTAGGTCTCCGTGAGGGTCCTGAATATCGCCCTCGCGCAGGCCATGTCGGGATTGATGATGAAGTCTATGCCCATGGAGTTCTGCAGGAAGTCGCGCTGGGCGACGTGCTCCGGCGCCCTGACTCGGGCTATAGTCTGCTGACAGCCGAGATCCTTCGCGAATTTGCAGACGGTCATGTTGAGCTCGTCGTTGTCAGTCGCGGCGACCAGCAGCTTGTAGTCGCTGATCCCGATGCCCTTGAGGACCTCGGTCTCGACCGCGTTGGCGTTGACTGTGAGAATATCGAAGCGCTCCTTGATCCTGCCGATGAGCTCTTCGTCCTTGTCGATCACCGTCACTTCGTTCTTTCCTCCGAGGAGGGCCTGGGTGATGGCTATGCCGAGCTTGCCGGCTCCGACTACGGCTACTTTCATGTCGCTGTTACCTCCGAACGATTTAACAACTCATTATAGCACCGAGGCGGCGCGCGGGCAATGCGCGGGAAGGGGGTTTTTCAGAATGCCGGATCCCGCTAAAAGACCTTTCGCGACAGGACCCGCATCACGATCTTTCGCAGCGGGCGGCTCGACAAGCTGATCCCAGGCGCGGAAGCGCTCCCGCATCTTGAAAAGCGCGCGTTTTTGTAGCATAATAATATGTCAAACTGTGCCGGGACGGGAGCGGATCCGCCGCCTCCCCGAAGCCCCCGCGCGCTAAGCTTGAAAAGGAAAGTCTTATGAGCAAACCAATAGTAGCGGTGGTCGGCCGCCCGAACGTCGGCAAGTCCACCTTCTTCAACAAGATAATAGGG
This sequence comes from Bacillota bacterium, assembly GCA_016283945.1. GTDB lineage: Bacteria > Bacillota > Clostridia > Peptostreptococcales > Anaerovoracaceae > RGIG2707. The sequence goes on along the minus strand of JAEENW010000216.1, from coordinate 3,421 downwards.
CGCAGGGTGTCTATAGTCGAGGACACTCCCGGCGTTACGAGAGACCGCATAGTCTCCGACGCGGAGTGGACCGGCAAGCATTTCATGCTGATCGACACCGGCGGCATAGAGCCCAGCTCCAAGGAGCTCATCCCCTCGAGGATGAGGGCACAGGCTGAGGTCGCCATGGACATGGCGGACGTCATACTCTTCATGGTCGACGGCAGGGACGGGCTCACCTCCGCGGACCGCGAGGTCGGAGAGATGCTGCAGCGCAAGGGCAAGGACGTTATACTGGTCGCGAACAAGATAGACTCCGGCAGGCTTCCCGAGGACTTCTACGACCTCTACGAGCTCGGGCTCGGGGATCCCTTCCCCGTGTCCTCCGTCAACATGCTCGGCCTCGGCGACCTGCTCGACGAGATAGTCAGGCGCTTCCCCGCCTCCGAGGCTGAGGACGAGGAGGACGACGTCAAGATCGCCATCATAGGCAAGCCGAACGTCGGCAAGTCCTCCATAGTCAACGCCTTCCTGGGAGAGGAGAGGGTCATAGTCAGCGATATCGCGGGCACCACCCGCGACGCCATCGACACGCCCTTCGAGCACGACGGGGTGAAGTACACCCTGATCGACACCGCGGGTATACGCCGCCGCAGCAAGGTCACCGACGACATCGAGCGCTTCAGCGTCATCCGCGCCATAGCCTCGATCGAGCGCTGCGACGTGGCGCTGCTCGTGATCGACGGGACCGAGGGGCTCACCGAGCAGGACAAGAAGATCGTCGGCATGGCTCACGAGGCGGGCAAGGGCATCATAGTCGTGGTCAACAAGTGGGACCTCGTGCCGAAGGAGACCAACACCATGCGCGACATGGAGCGCAAGATCAAGGGAGAGCTCCAGTTCATGAGCTACGCTCCCGTGATGTTCACCTCCGCCCTCAAGGGGCAGAGGCTGCTCCCCGTGCTCGAGATGGCGAGAGCGGTCTCCGAGAACCGCGCCATGAGGGTCGGCACCGGCCAGCTCAACAGCCTCATCGCCGACGCGGTCATGATGAACAACCCGCCCTCGGACAAGGGCCGCAGGCTCAAGATCTACTACGCCACGCAGATCGGCGTCAAGCCGCCTCTCTTCAGCTTCCAGATCAACGACAGGGACATCATGCACTTCTCTTACGCGAGATATCTGGAGAACAAGATCCGCGAGGCCTACGGCTTCGAGGGCACTTCCATAAAGTTCGTGTTCAGGGAGAAGGGGGACAAGGACGATGTTTAAGATCATCATCTGCGCGGCCGTCTCCTACCTTCTCGGCTGCATCTCTCCCTCAATCGTCATAAGCAAGGCGATGGGCGGGGACATACGCGAGAAGGGCAGCGGCAACGCGGGAACGACGAACATGCTGCGCACTTACGGAAAGAAGGCCGCCGCGGCGACCTTCCTGATCGACATACTTAAGGGCTGCGCGGCCGCCTTCATAGGAAAGACCTTCCTCCCGGGGCCTTACGCCGGGATCTGCGTGCTCGCCGTCATCTGCGGGCACATCTGGCCCGCGCTCTACGGATTCAGGGGCGGCAAGGGCGTCGCGACGGCTCTCGGCTCCATCATGACGCTGGAGCCTAAGCTCTGCCTCATCGTGCTCGCTGCCGCGGCCTGCGTCATCGCGCTCACGAAGATGGTCTCCGCCGGCTCCGTGCTCGCGGCGGTGCTGCTACCAATACTCAGCTTCTTCATCGCGAGGAGCTTCTTCCCCTACGCGCTTTTGATAGGTCTTACCGTCCTGGTCAAGCACAGGGCGAACATCGGCAGGATCCTGAACGGGACCGAGTCGAAGATACACTTTTAAGGAGAATCAGTCATGAAAAAGATCGCAGTCATCGGAGCGGGCGGCTGGGGAACAGCCCTCGCCATCACTCTTGAAAACAACGGCCATTCCCCCTGGATGTGGGATATCGACAAGGCTCATCTGCAGGAGATGAGGGATGAGAAGGAGAACAGCAGGTATCTCCCCGGCGTCAAGCTTCCGGACGGCATCACCGTCTGCGACGACGAGGCCGAGGTCCTGAAGGACGCCGACATGGTGCTCTTCAGCGTTCCGGCGCAGCACTTCGCGAGCGCCTTTGAGACCGCTCTTCCCATGCTCCCCGAGGGAGTGCTCATCCTCAACGTGGCAAAGGGCATAGACAGGAAGACACTGAAGCGCATGTCCGAGATCGCCTTCTCCATGAAGGACGGCCTCAGGTACGTAGTGCTCTCCGGACCCTCGCACGCCGAGGAGGTGGGCAGGAAGATGCCCACGACCGTCGCGGTCGCCTCCGCGAACATAGAGGACGCTGCCGCGGTCCAGGATCTCCTGATGAACGACTACTTCAGGATCTATACCAACGACGATGTCGCGGGGCTCGAGCTCGGCGGCGCGCTCAAGAACATAATCGCGCTCGGCGCCGGCATCGCCGACGGCCTGGGCTACGGCGACAACGCCAAGGCTGCGATGATGACCAGAGGCATAGTCGAGATGGAGAGGCTCGGAGCGAGGCTCGGAGCCAAGCCCTCGACCTTCACGGGGCTCTCGGGCATAGGCGACCTCATCGTCACCTGCTGCTCCATGCACTCCAGGAACCGCCGCTGCGGCATACTCATCGGCCAGGGCATGAAGCCCGAGGACGCGGTGAAGGAGGTCGGAATGGTCGTCGAGGGAATGTACACCGCCGACGCGGCTTACAGGCTCTCCAGGCAGCTCGGAGTCGAGATGCCCATCACCGAGGCAATCTACAACGTGGTCAACGGCAACATCGAGCCCGACAAGGCCGTCAGGGCGCTGATGACCAGAAGCAGAAAGCGCGAGAACGAGGAAGTATTCGGCTGATGAACAGCTATCACGTGATAACATTCGGCTGCCAGATGAACGAGAGGGACTCGGAGACTCTGGCGGGCATGCTCGAGGAGAAGGGCCTTAGCTTCTGCGGGGACCCGAAGAGCGCTGACGTCGTGATCCTCAACACCTGCAGCGTGAGGGAGAACGCGGACAAGCGCTTCTTCGGCGTGCTCGGGCAGCTCAAGCACAGCCATGAGGAGAACCCCGAGATGATAGTCGCGGTCTGCGGCTGCATGATGCAGCAGCAGGCTGTCATCGACACGCTCAAGGAAAAGTACCCCTGGGTCGACCTCGTCTTCGGGACCCACAATCTTCAGGACTTCCCGAGGCTCTTCGACGCGGTGCGCGAGACCAGGGAGAACATAGTCGCGGTCGAGAGCGCGGGCGGAGCGCTCCCCGAGGGGCTTCCGTCCAAGCGCGAGTTCCCCTTCAAGGCCTTCGTCAACATCATGCAGGGCTGCAACAACTTCTGCAGCTACTGCATCGTTCCCTACACGAGAGGGCGCGAGAGGAGCAGGAGGCCGGAGGACGTGCTCGCCGAGATCCGGGCGCTCGCCGCGGACGGGGTCAAGG